>CAYPJI010000110.1:0-354 GCA_964411045.1 uncultured Methylobacter sp.
TCCTCAATAGATTCAGCAACCGCGGCAATATAATGCTCATCCTGGTGATAATCACTGATAAACTGAAAGCTGGGCAGATGCCGCCAGCGGTTCAGTTCCTTGATCAGATCATCATATACGGATGCCGTCGTTGTTGAAGAGTATTGAGGATAAAGCGGCAGGATGATCAGATTGTCGATGCCTTGTTTTTTAAGGGCGTTTAACTGCTCGGCTATGGAAGGTTTGCCATAGCGCATTGCATAATCGGTTATAACGCCTTTGGCATTTAATCGTTGAGCGACCAGATCGGCCAGCTGGCGGGTCAAAAAAACTAAAGGCGATCCCTTCTCATCCCATATTTTGCGATAAGCGGCC
>CAYPJI010000110.1:364-908 GCA_964411045.1 uncultured Methylobacter sp.
TATCACCCACCATAGAGGACGCGGCAGATTGACTACGCGAGGATCGCCAAGAAACTCCTTGAGAAAGCGCCTGACTGCCGAAGTGGTAGGTGCCGCTGGCGACCCCAGGTTCACCAATAGAACGCCTGTTTTATTGGCGGTGGCGCTTTGAGGCGGCATGTAAAAACCCTAGCGGTTTATCAGATTTAAGAATTCAGAACGGGTGCTGATCTCTTTGCGAAATACACCTGTCATTACCGATGTCGTCATGACTGAATTTTGTTTTTCGATGCCGCGCATCATCATGCATAAATGCTTGGCTTCGATAACCACAGCAACGCCTCTGGCACCGGTTGCAATCTCAATGGCATCAGCAATTTGCTTGGTCAATTTTTCCTGAATTTGCAGGCGTCGCGCATACATATCGACAACACGAGCGATTTTGGACAAGCCGAGCACTTTGCCTTTTGGCAAATAGCCGACATGGCATTTACCAATGAACGGCAGCAAATGGTGCTCACATAAGGAATACAATTCAATATCCTTAACGATAACCATGTCTTCG
>CAYPJI010000110.1:954-7140 GCA_964411045.1 uncultured Methylobacter sp.
TGTTCAGAAATTTAAAGGCCTTGGCTGCACGTTTGGGTGTATCGATCAATCCTTCTCGATTTAAGTCTTCACCGACTGCTTCGATAATTTTGGAAAAATGCTCTTCCATTGTTTCAGTCTCAATTGTAAAAGGCTTGCTATTATACATCATTGAGCAGTGAATTTTAATGCATCCAAAATGACATTTTCATCCGCATCGGGTGTACTGACATTTTCACTGATATGCCGGCGCCAGCCTCGTGCGCCGGTTTCACCATGAAACAGGCCCAGAATATGCCGAGAGATATTATTTAAGCGAGCACCGGTTTCAAGTTGCTGTTGAATGTAAGGAATTAGCCGCATCACTATTTCCTGCCGTAACTTGGGTTCACGGGGCTCGGTAAAAAAACGCTTATCCACGTCGGCCAGAAGATACGGATTGTGATAGGCTTCCCGCCCCATCATGACCCCATCGACATGCTTCAGAATCTCTTCAGCCTGATCTAACGTTGTAATGCCGCCGTTCAATATAATTTCTAGTGCCGGAAAATCATTTTTTAACTGATAGACCATGTCATAGCGTAACGGTGGAACTTCGCGGTTTTGCTTCGGCGACAGGCCGCTTAACCAAGCTTTTCTGGCGTGGACGATAAAGGTGCGGCAGCCGGCATCGGCCACAGTCGCTATAAAATGCACCAGTTCTTCATATGAATCGCACTCATCAATGCCTATTCTCGATTTGACCGTTACCGGAATTGAAACCGCCTGCCGCATTGCCACCACACACTCGGCTACAAGTTCCGGCTCTGCCATCAGGCAGGCCCCGAAGCGGCCGTTCTGAACCCGATCACTGGGGCAGCCGACGTTTAGATTAACTTCGTCATATGCATAATCTTCAGCCATCCTTGCACAAGTTGCCAGATCCTTGGGATGGCTGCCGCCCAATTGAAATGAGACAGGATGCTCGGTTACATCAAACTGTAAAAACCGATGATGATCACCATGTAATAGAGCGCCAGTTGTGACCATTTCAGTATACAAGAAGGCATGTTGTGAAATCAGACGGTGGAAATAACGGCAGTGTTTATCTGTCCAGTCCAGCATGGGCGCGATGCAAAAGACATGATTCGTTGTCGCCTTGGTTTCTATGTATTTATCTGTATTGTGCATTGTCAACAAAATGATTGATGGCAAAAAGATTCGCTGGAATAAATAATGCCTGACGTATTAGTTGGACGGAAGTCAAGAGAGAGAAATGGCGATACTGGAGAATTTACATCTTGGTGTCGATCATTGAGCATTATCTTAGGCGCAGTTCTCTATGCAACTAGAAAAGGATGCAAAATTGAAAATGGCTGCTCAATTGTTAAGCTTGCTATTGATTGCAAGCCAAGGAAGAAATTGGGAAACAGTTGGAATTAGCTAAGGTGTTTGAGAATTAAATGGCTGGCTCTCAGGGATTCGAACCCCGGCAGCTGGAATCAGAATCCAGAGTCCTACCGCTAGACGAAGAGCCAGTAATTAATGATGAAGCAACATTTATTGTTTTATTTATATTCTACTACTATTGAAGAATGAAGTGTTAGTACAAAGTAATTATTTTTAAATAAACCGGAACATCGGCTGCACCTTAACTTTTAAAATAGAAAGCCGACTATTGCCGGCTTTCTATCAGTCAAAAGACTGTCCAAATTACATATTATCCAGAATCGCCTTTTTGACAGCATCCAGATTGGCTTCAATCGTAACAGGATGGGCTGCTACGCATTGTTTAATCGCGCTGTCCGGATCTTTCAGGCCATTCCCGGTTAGCGTACAGACGACTTTGCTGCCTTCGGGTATTTTACCGGTTTTGATATCATGCAGAGCGCCCGCTAACGAGGTAGCCGATGCCGGCTCGCAGAATACGCCTTCATATTGAGACAGCATTTTCTGAGCCGCCAGAATCTCCTCATCTGAGAACTTGTCGAACCAGCCACCGGATTCTTTTTGCGCCGCCCAGGCCAAATCCCAGGATTGAGGATGGCCGATACGGATGGCCGTAGCAAGTGTTTCCGGTTCATCAACCATTTTGCCGAGCACAAACGGAGCCGCTCCGGCCGCTTGATAACCGCACATGATTGGACGCGTATTGGTGACAGCTTGATGCGTCGCTGTGTCTGTTGAATATTCCTTATAGCCTTTCCAGTATGCGCTGATATTGCCGGCGTTTCCGACGGGCAGACAGTGATAATCCGGAGCGCGGCCGAGTTCGTCAACGATTTCAAACGCTGCTGTTTTTTGGCCTTCAAGCCTGAACGGATTGATCGAGTTCACGATAGTGACGGGGGCGTGATCGGCCACTTCTTTAACCAGCGCCATACCTCTGTCAAAATTGCCGTTGATCTGGATTATTTCAGCGCCATACATCAGCGTCTGGGCCAGTTTACCCAAAGCAATTTTGCCTTCGGGTATCAATACGAATGCTTTAATGCCTGCGCGGACGGCATAAGCAGCAGCAGCAGCTGACGTGTTGCCGGTTGATGCGCAGATGATGGCCTTGCTGCCCTCTTCCACGGCTTTAGTCACAGCCATCGTCATGCCGCGGTCCTTGAACGAACCGGTAGGATTCAGGCCTTCGTATTTGACGTAAATGTCAACGTCTTTGCCGATCAGGCGGGGTATGTTTTGCAGTTGAATGAGCGGCGTATTGCCTTCGCCCAAGCTGATCAGACGAGTAGTTTCACTGACGGGCAGACGGTCTCTGTAATGTTCGATGAGACCGGTATAACGTTTATGATTAGACATGTTTTTCTATTTATCCCAAAGTTTCTAGGCGGATTCGATTGACCTTGCCGTCGACCATCGGTAAAGCTTCAATTTCAGCGATAGCCGCATTCATTTCTTTTTCCAGCGTGATCTGGGTCAGCATGATAATCGGCATGAATCCTTTGTCATCCAGCGCTTCTTTTTGGATAATGGCTTCAATGCTGATCTGGTGGTTGGCAAGAATTCTTGTCACTTCAGCCAGAACGCCGGGTTTGTCCTCGGCATGCAGGCGCAGATAATAAGCAGTTTTAAATCTGTCAGATGGCAAGACTGGTATGTCTGCCAATGAATCGGCTTGGAAGGCTAGATGCGGCACCCGGTTTTCAGGATCGCCGGTTAATGCCCGCACGACATCAACCACATCAGCAACGACAGCAGATGCAGTCGGTTCAGCGCCGGCACCGGCGCCATAGTATAAAGTGGGGCCGACGGCATCACCTTTAACCAGCACAGCGTTCATGACACCGTCGACATTGGCGATCAGACGACGTGCCGGTATCAGTGTCGGATGAACTCTTAATTCGATCCCTTCAGGCGTCTTGCGGGCGATGCCCAAATGCTTGATGCGGTAACCCAATGCTTCAGCGTACTCAACATCTTCACGCGTGATTTTAGTAATGCCCTCGGTAAAAACCTTATCAAATTGCAGCGGTATGCCGAACGCGATAGAGGCCAAAATCGTCAACTTATGGCCTGCATCGATGCCTTCCACGTCAAAAGTCGGATCAGCCTCTGCATAACCTAGCGCTTGCGCTTCGGCTAAAACATCGGAAAAATCACGGCCTTTATCACGCATTTCAGTCAGAATGAAATTGCCGGTGCCATTGATAATACCGGCCAGCCACTGGATTTGATTGCCGCTCAGCCCTTCACGGATGGCCTTGATAATCGGAATACCGCCGGCAACTGCAGCTTCAAATGCTACCATGACGCCTTTTTCGCTGGCTCTGGCGAAAATCTCATTGCCGTGCAAGGCAATCAGCGCTTTATTGGCTGTAACAATATGCTTGCCGTTGGCGATGGCCGTCAGAACCATTTCCTTGACCGGGCCACAACCGCCAATCAGTTCCAGGACAATGTCTATTTCCGGATCATTGATGATTTCATAAGGGTCTGTTGTTAGAACGATACCTTGCGTATCGCAAATGCGTTCACGATTCAAATCCCTCGCCGATGCGCGGGTAATGACGATTTCACGACCCGCTCTGCGTGCGATTTCAGCCGCATTGCGTTTCAAAACATTGACGGTACCGCCCCCGACAGTACCCAATCCTAAAACCCCCACTTTTACCGGTTTCAAATCAAACTCCTGCACAAAGCCTTGTTTACTAAATTTAATGTCATATAACGTTGTCTTTCTTCAGCATATTGCGAATGCCGCGCACTGCCTGACGGGTTCTATGCTCGTTCTCAATCAATCCGAACCGGACATGATCATCGCCATGCTGGCCAAAACCGATGCCGGGAGAAACAGCCACTTTGGCCTCAGCCAGCAGTTTTTTCGAGAATTCCAACGAACCCATTTCCTTGTAGGGTTCCGGAATAGGCGCCCAGACAAACATCGTAGCCTTAGGCTTCTTAACCGGCCAGCCAGCTGCAGTTAAACCATCACACAGCACATCGCGACGCCTTCTGTACATGTCGGCAATTTCAATCAGGCAATCCTGAGGACCTTCCAGCGCGGCAATCGCTGCAATCTGAATAGGCGTAAAGGTGCCGTAATCCAGATAGGATTTGATGCGTGCCAAAGCGGACACGAGCTGCTTGTTGCCGCACATGAATCCGACGCGCCAGCCCGGCATGTTGTAGCTTTTCGACAGCGAGAAAAATTCGACCGCTATATCTTTTGCGCCAGGAATCTGAAGAATGGACGGCGCTTTATAACCGTCGAACACGATGTCGGCATAGGCAATATCATGAACTACCCAGATCTTGTGCTCTTTGGCCAAAGCAACAATCTTCTCAAAGAAATCCAGCTCCACGCACTGACTGGTCGGATTGCCGGGAAAATTCAGAATCAGCATTTTCGGCTTAGGCCAAGAATCGATAATGGCTTTCTGCAGCTCCTCAAAAAAATCAATACCGGGCACTAAAGGTATATGCCGAAGATCGGCGCCGGCAATCACAACGCCATAAGGATGAATCGGATAAGCGGGGCTGGGCACCAGCACGACATCACCAGGCCCCAAAGTCGCCAGGGCCAAATGCGCGAGACCTTCCTTCGACCCTATCGTGACAATAGCCTCGCTTTCAGGGTCCAGGTCAACGTCAAAACGGTTTTTATACCAATTACAAATAGCTTTTCTGAGCCTGGGGATGCCCTTGGAAACGGAATAACGGTGCGTATCCCCTCTTTGCGTTGCTTCAATCAGCTTTTTGACGATATGCTCTGGCGTAGGCTGATCCGGGTTGCCCATGCCAAAATCGATAATATCTTCTCCGGCTGCACGGGCTTTGGCTTTTAGTTCATTAACAATGTTAAAGACATAGGGAGGTAAGCGACTTATTCTATGAAATTGTTCCATTAACAGCCCTTGAGAATTCAAGTATATAAGTGAAAGGTTAAAAAAACAGTCTAAAGTACTGTTGTTGCTGAGCCATGTCAACTATTTGACAAATGCCACAGGCTTGATTGAAACACGAACTGAAAAGTTTAACGGTATGCGGACAATATCTGCTCCACACGTATTAAATCTTCCGGCGTGTCGACACCGGCGGCCGGCGTTTGAGCTACAACTTTTACCTGAACAGGTTCGCCGTGCCACAGGATTCTAAGTTGTTCCAGAGATTCCACCGACTCGAGTGATGAGGCTTCCCATTGGCAGTAACGGTTTAAAAAATCGACCGTATAGGCATACATGCCGATGTGTCGGAGATAAGGCATTTTACCGGAAGGCGTGCCGCCGGCATGCGTAAAATGCCCTCTTTCCCATGGAATGGGAGCGCGGCTGAAATAAAGCGCCAAACCGGCTTTATTCACTACAACCTTGACGGCATTCGGATTAAAAATCTCTTCATTATCAATAATTTCAGCAGCCAGCGTGGCTATGCCCGCTTGCTGCTGACCCGCTAACGCCGAGGCGACCTCGCGAATATAAGCCGGAGGAATCAACGGCTCATCGCCCTGGAGATTAACGATGATCTCATCATGATTCCACCCGCATAGCCTGGCGACTTCCGCAATGCGCTCCGTGCCGCTTTGATGATCCGGATTTGTCATGATGGCTTTAATGCCCAGATCATTAACCGTCTGGAAAATTCTCTTGTCATCGGTTGCGACGAGAATTTCTTCAGCATCGGCTTCCTGCGCGCGGTCGCAGACATGCGCAATCATGGATTTGCCGGCAATCTTCAATAACGGTTTGCCAGGCAACCTCGTGGAGGCATATCGTGCGGGGA
>CAYPJI010000111.1:0-6141 GCA_964411045.1 uncultured Methylobacter sp.
TTTTTGCTTAAATTTAAGCCGTTTTGTTTAGGATAGAGCATATGCTGACAAGAATTAGAGAAAAAGCGCAAGGTGCTTTCGCATGGGGTATCTTGATAGTAATTTGCGTGCCTTTTGCTTTATGGGGTATTCAAAATTATTTGGATACAGGGAAAGAACCGCCGGTCGCTTCCGTAGGTGATAGGGATTTTTATCAGCAGGATGTCAACAGGGCTTATGAACAGTACAGTCAGAATCTCCAGGGACTCAATATTGATGAACAGACTTTGAAAGCGCAAGCTTTGGAAAAGCTGATAAAGGATGAGGTTTTGCTGCAGCATGTGCGTTCCGAGGGGCTTGTTACCGGCGACAACAGGGCGCGAGAATTCATTAAATCCCTGGAATACTTTCAAGTAGACGGTAAGTTCGACGAGAACCGTTATAAAGCTTTGCTGAATTCGCAAAGGATGACATCCGGCGAGTTTGTAAACAGAATCAAGAACGCGCTGGTAATGGAACAGTTTCAGCGTAGCATCATCGATAGCAGTTTTGCTACTCAGCATGATGTAGAAAGCTTTTTTAAAATTCAGAATCAGCAGCGTGATGTAGCTTATGTGACGATTCCTGCACAGAAACAGGCAGAGCAACCTTCAGAGGAGGAGGTAACGGCTTATTATCAGCAGCACCAGGACCTATATAAAGTGCCTGAGCAGGTTTCCGTAGAGTACGTAGAGCTGTCGCTGGAGGATATCGCTAAAAAAGTCGCCGTAACGGATGAAAAGTTGAAGGCATTCTATGAAGAGCATAAGGATCAGTATGCGACTCCGGAGCGGAGAAAGATCAGTCATATCCTGTTTGCTATCAATGATAAACAAGATGAAAAAACAGCGCTGGAAAAAGCGTTGCAGGCCAAAAAAGAACTGGCGAATAAAGACTTCGCTAAGTTAGCCGCTGAAGTTTCAGACGATAAATTAACCGCCAACAAGGGCGGCGATTTAGGTTTGTTTACTTCCGGCGCAATGGAAAAACCGTTTGAAGATGCAGCAAATTCGTTGAAACTTGGCGAAGTATCGGAGCCTGTTGAAACAGCATTCGGCTACCACTTAATTAAAGTAACTGAATTGGTACCGGGCGAGGTCAAGCCATTTGATGCGGTTAAACCGGAATTAACCAAAGCCTATCAAAAAGCGCAAGCCGAAAATACCTTTTACGAATCCGGTGAAACATTGACCGAAATGAGTTATGAAAATCCTGACAACCTGCAAACGGTTGCAGATGCGTTAGGCCTAACCATTAAAAAAACAGCGCTATTCACCAAGGATAAAGGTGAAGGCATAGCTAACGATCCGAAAGTGCGTAGCGCCGCATTTTCTGAAGAAGTCCAGCAGGGCAATAACAGTACGCCTGTGGAATTGGGTCCTGAGCGCTTGGTGGTACTGCGCATGCAGGAGCACAAGCCTGCGGCTACGCGTGATCTGAGTGAGGTCAAGCAGGAAGTCATAGAGACCTTGTTGAGTGAAAAAGCCAAACAACAGGCTGTTGAAAAAGCGCAGCAGATAAAAACGCGTTTGCAGGCTGGCGAATCCATTGATACGGTAGCGGCTGAAAACAGCTTAACGGTCAAGAAAATGGCCGATGTAACACGCAACAACGGCGAATTGCCCTGGCAGCTGAATCAGGCAATCTTTAAGGCGGCCAAACCTGTTGGCGATAAATCGACAATCTTTACGACAGCATTGCCTTCCGATGAGCAGGCGGTAGTGAGTTTGTCGAAAGTCAAAGAAGGCGCCATGAGCGAGGATGATAAAAAGCAGCTCGAGCTGGCGTCAAAGAATATTGCCAAGGCTTTTGGCCAAAACGAGTTCAGTGCGGTCATGAACAGTCTGCAGGCAAAAGCCGATATTTCGGTGAAGAAAGCCCAGGCTCAGAATTAGCTGCTGGACAAGCAATAAAAAAGGGAGCGTAAGCTCCCTTTTTTATTGCCATGGAAAATGAACGCTTAAGAAGCTACATAGCCTGCAATATTATAGCCGGCATCGACATAAGTGATTTCACCCGTAATGCCGGAGGCCAGATCCGAGCACAGAAATGCCGCCGCGTTACCGACCTCTTCAATCGTTACGTTTTTCTTCAGCGGCGAAGCATTGGCCGCTTTGCTGAGCATGGTTTTGAAATCGTTGATGCCTGATGCGGCCAGTGTCCTGATGGGGCCTGCGGAAATCGCGTTCACGCGGGTGCCTTCAGCGCCCAGGGCGACGGCCATGTAGCGGACGTTGGCTTCCAGGCTGGCTTTGGCCACGCCCATGACGTTGTAGTTGGGCATGACGCGCTCCGCACCCAGGTAGCTTAAAGTCAACAGAGAGCCGTTACGGCCCGCCATCATTGCCCGTCCGGCCTTGGCCAGAGCAGTAAAGCTGTACGAGCTGATATCATGGGCGACTCTGAAATTTTCCCGGGTCGTGGCAGTGACGAAGTCGCCTTCCAGCGCATCGCGTGGTGCAAAAGCGACTGAATGCACGATACAATCCAGGCCGTCCCAGCGTTCGCCAAGCTTTTTGAAAACGTTCTCTATATGCTCATCACTACTGACATCGCATTCAATAATAATGTTGGAATCACATTCAGCCGCCATGGTCTCGACCCGGCTCTGAAGTTTGTCATTTTGAAAAGTAAAGGCCAACTCTGCGCCTTCACGGTGCATGGCCTGGGCAATGCCCCATGCAATTGAACGGTTACTGGCTAAACCAACAATCAAGACACGCTTGCCTTGCATAAAACCCATTATCATCTCCCCATGTTTTTGTTGCTACAATAGAGCTTCAATTATCTATGTTTGTTCAATCCGCACCAACCTGTAACCGGTCGATGATAACATTCGCCCATAATAGCAGACGGCGGATCTACCCCATCGTGACGAAGGGGGATCGGAAAGGATAGCCCTGCTGACGCAGGACTGTCAAATTTTAACCATACCCTTAAAAAAGGGATTTTTTCAGGCTGTAAGGTATTTTGATGTCCAGTCTTTTTTCTATGAAGATGCATATCGACCAAGCTAGCACGCTAGTGCTGATACTGTTAACGGTATTGTTGAGCGCCTGCACTGATTCGCAGCTCAATAATCCTTACCCACAAGAAGAAGGAGATCAATCGGTAGTATATGCGTCCTTTTCAGAACGCCCCAAGCATATGGACCCGGCTGTGGCGTATAGTGCTAGCGAATATACGTTTATTGCCCAGATCTACGAGCCGCCGTTTCAATACCATTACCTGAAGAGGCCTTATGAGCTAACGCCGTTAACGGCAACTGGCATGCCTAAAGTCGAGCACCTGAATGCCAAAGGCGAAAAGCTGGCTTCAGATGCCGATGATAGTGACATTGCCTATACCGATTATCTAATCGAAATTCAGCCCGGCATTCGCTACCAGCCGCATCCGGCCTTGGCAAAAAATGCTCAGGACGAATATCTCTACCATCATTTGACTGATGCCCAAATCGAAAAACTCGGCGCCCTGCAGGATCTCCCTGAGACCGGCTCACGCGAATTGACCGCTGAGGACTATGTGTACCAGATCAAGCGACTGGCGCATCCGAAAATTCAATCGCCCATCGCCGAGCTGATGAAGAACTACATCGTCGGCTTCGACGATTTTTCAAAGCAGGCCGCGAACAAGCAGAGGTTTGAGATCAAAGACTTACCCATGGTAGGCGTTACTGCACTGGACCGGTATCAATACCGCATACGTATCAGAGGCAAATACCCGCAGTTCATTTTCTGGCTAGCCATGCCGTTTTTCTCGCCGATGCCATGGGAAGCCGATGTGTTTTATGAACAGCCCGGTCTGAATGATAAAAATATTACGCTGGACTGGTTTCCAATAGGCACGGGGCCTTATCTCCTCGCCGAGAACAATCCAAACCGGCGCATGATCTTGCAGAAAAATCCGTTGTTTCATCTTGAGACCTATCCGTCCGAAGGCGAACCCGGCGATAAGGGAAAAGGTTTATTGGCTGATGCCGGCAAACCGCTGCCATTCATAGACAAGAACGTCTATATGCTGGAAAAGGAAACGATTCCTTATTGGAACAAATTCCTGCAGGGTTATTACGATGCGTCCGGTATTGCCTCCGATAATTTCGATCAGGCCATACAGTTTACCGGCAGCGGTGCAGCTACGTTGACCGAGACCATGGAAGAAAAAGACATTCAGCTGGAAACAGCGGTAATGACATCTATTTACTACCTAGGTTTTAATATGCTTGATGCCACGGTTGGCGGTGATAGCGAAAAAGCGCGTAAGTTGCGTCAGGCTATCGCCATAGCCGTCGATTACGAGGAATATATCGCTATTTTTGCGAATGGGCGGGGTGTCGCGGCCCAGGGTTTGATACCGCCCGGCATTTACGGCTATGCGGAAGGTAAAGATGGCATCAATCCTTATGTTTATGACTGGGTAAACGGTAAAGCACAGCGTAAAAGCATAGAAATTGCTAAGCGATTAATGTCTGAAGCTGGCTATCCTGGAGGCATTGATCCCAAAACCAAGCAAGCCCTGATTCTGTATTTTGACACAACTGCAGTCAGCGTTGATGATCGCCCGAGAATGAACTGGTATCGCAAACAATTCGAAAAGCTGGGCATCAAGCTGGTCATTCGCGGTACCGATTACAATCGTTTCCAACAGAAAATGCGCGATGGCAATGCGCAGATTTTTAACTGGGGCTGGAATGCCGATTATCCCGATCCGGAAAATTTCTTTTTCCTGCTCTATGGGCCTAATGCCAAAGTCGCGCGTGGCGGAGAGAATGCGAGCAATTATCAAAATCCCGAATTCGATCGTCTGTTTGAACAAATGCGCAATATGGGAAATGGCGAGCAACGCTATCGTATCATTCAAAGTCTACAGGAAATGGCGCGCCGCGATGCAACGTGGATATTTGGCTATCATCCCAAAGGCTTTACGCTATATCATGGCTGGTACAAAAACCTGAAGCCTAATTTAATGGCTAATAATCAGCTTAAATATACGCGCATCGATACAGCGGAGAGAGCCGAAAAAAGAGCAGCGTGGAACAAGCCCGTGATCTGGCCTTTGCTGGTAGCTCTTGTCGTGTTTGTATTGCTGTTGATTCCAGCGATTCTGGCTTATCGCCGCCGCATTAGAGAAACGATCCAATGACTCAATACATTATCCGTCGAATTTTATACGCCTTCCCGTTGCTGATGGGCGTCAATATTCTGACGTTTGTGCTGTTTTTTGTCGTCAACAGTCCTGACGACATGGCGCGCATGCAGTTGGGGCAGAAACATGTGACCGAAAAGGCCGTGGAAAACTGGAAACAGCAGCGCGGATATGATCTGCCGCTGCTATGGAACAGCAAGGCCGAGGGCGAAGAAAAACTGACCAAAACGATCTTTTACCAGAAGTCAGTCGGCCTGTTCCTGTTTCGCTTCGGTATATCCGACAGCGGCAGAAACATTGCGGCCGATATTCAGCAACGCATGTGGCCCAGTCTGGCCGTCGCATTGCCGACGCTGATGGTGGGATTGCTGGTCAATATCACCTTCGCCTTGATGATGGTGCTGTTCCGCAACACTTATCTGGAACATGCCGGCGTCGTGCTGTGCGTGGTCCTGATGTCGGTTTCCTCGCTGTTCTATATTATCGGCGGCCAGTTCCTGATCGGCAAACTGCTGAGGCTGGTGCCTATCTCGGGCTACGACAGTGGACTGTCCGCGCTGAAATTTCTGATACTGCCGGTAGTGATCGGCGTCTTTTCCGGCATCGGCTCCGGCGTACGCTGGTATCGGACCCTGTTTCTGGAAGAAGTTGAAAAAGATTACGTACGCACGGCGCGTGCGAAAGGGCTGACCGAAACCCGGACCCTGTTCCGGCATGTGCTGAAAAACGCCATGATTCCGATTCTGACAGGCGTCGTGGTCGTGCTGCCGTTATTGTTTATGGGCAGTTTGATCATGGAATCGTTTTTCAGTATTCCGGGCCTGGGCAGTTATACGATCGATGCGATCAACAGTCAGGATTTCGCCATTGTCCGAGCCATGGTCTTCCTGGGTTCGGTCCTGTATGTGATCGGTCTGCTGTTGACCGATATTTCCTACACTCTCGTTGACCCTCGGGTAAGGTTGTCCTGATGATCATATT
>CAYPJI010000111.1:6151-7098 GCA_964411045.1 uncultured Methylobacter sp.
TCGATCCACGCGTGAGGTTAAGCTGATGCTGGTATTATGGACCGATGCGCTGATATTTCTGTTGATTGCCGTAATGCTCATGCTCGGCTTTTATCTGCGCGGCAAGGAATACATTAAACGCCCCCTGCAACAGATAGCCCGCAGCAAAGTCGGCATGGTGTCGCTGACCGTGCTGATTGCCTTTGTTCTGATCGGTCTGCTGGACTCGATACACTTCAAGCCGTCGGAAGGCCGCGGCAATGAAATCATCAGCGTGCTGGATTCTTGGGCCACGCCGCTGCGCGAGCACGGAGAGAAAACCTATTCGGCGCCTTTCGCCGCTTATCTGTACAGCAAGGAAATGATGGTCTTGCCGGACGGCACCGAGCAGTGGGGCTATCCGCGCCTGCAATTCGGCGGTGCGCATCTGGCCGATCCGGAAACCGAGCTTGTGCCGGATGTATTGAAGAAAGCGTTTTACGGCTGGATTCAAGGCGCAAGTCTGGTGGTATTCTTTCTGGTTTTGTTAGGAAGCCTTTTAAGAAGAGAACCGCATAAGCGCCTCATAGTGAGCCCGACGGCCAAGGCGGTCTGGGTCGTGGTGTTTCTGATCGTCTCGGTCAATTACATGCTGGTCTATCTATCGGCTCACTATCATGTCTTCGGCACCGATAAAGTCGGCGAGGACGTGTTTTATCAGGCTATAAAAAGCATACGCACGGGCCTCGTGATAGGCACGCTGACGACCCTGGTCATGCTGCCGATGGCCCTTGTATTCGGCATCCTGGCCGGCTTCTTTCACGGCTGGGTCGACGATGTCATTCAATATGTTTACACCACGCTGAATTCGATCCCCAGCGTGCTGTTGATAGCCGCCTCCATCCTGATGGTGCAGGTGTATATGGCCGCTCACGAGGAAGCCTTTACCAGCGTGATCGTGCGCGCGGACATGCGGCTGCTGTTTCTCT
>CAYPJI010000112.1:0-7076 GCA_964411045.1 uncultured Methylobacter sp.
AAATGCACAATATATTGTGGTTAAAATTTTAAAAAACGAATACTTTCACAGTCTCATACCCTACGATTACTTAACCATGAAAAACATGAAGAGCATGAAGTTTTATATTTTCTCACGCTCTGCAGTGTCTGGGCTAAGGAAATGCGCTTAACCAGCATCAAACGTTTCGGACGGGGCAACATGCCCCGTCCGGCTGCAGCTGAGCCGAATGAATTCGACCCTACAACGACGTGTTCTTCGTGGTGAAATCCTTTAAGCTTATATAACAACAAGTACCTATTAACAAGCTGGATACAAGCATGGCGAATATACCCCATACCCCAATGGCATCCGACAAACTGACAGACAACACCAAAAACCCTTATTTCGGCTCCCTGGCCGTGCTGACTTCGCTGTTTTTCATCTGGGGCTTCATCACCAGCCTGAACGATATCCTGATTCCGCATCTGAAAGCGGTATTCACGCTGAACTACACGCAGGCCATGCTGATCCAGTTCTGCTTCTTTACGGCTTATTTCGCGGTTTCGATGCCCAGCGGCTATCTGGTTGAAAGGATCGGTTTCAAGGGCGGCATCATTATCGGCCTGTCCATAGCCGGCCTGGGCTGCCTGCTCTTTTATCCGGCGGCCGGCCGGCATTCCTATCCGTTGTTTCTGATAGCTTTCTTCGTGCTGGCCTCCGGCATCACTTTGCTGCAGGTCGCGGCCAACCCTTATGTGACCATCCTCGGCAAACCGGAAACCGCCTCCAGCCGGTTGACGATGACGCAGGCCTTCAATTCCCTGGGCACGACGATCGCGCCTTATTTCGGCGCGTTGTTCATCCTGTCCGCCGCCGTCAAAACGGCCGATGAAATCAAGTTGTTGAACGCCGGGGATCTGTCGGCCTATCAGACCGCGCAGGCGGCCGTCGTGCAGCATCCCTATCTGCTGCTGGCCGCCGTTTTGTTTTTGATTGCCGGCCTCTTCGCCGCGATCAAACTGCCCGAGGTGGAGCCCGCTGAATCAGAGGCTTTGAAAATCACCGATGATGCCTTTCGCGAAAGCGCCTGGGGCTATCGTCATCTGGTCCTGGGTGCGGTCGGCATCTTTGTTTATGTAGGCGCGGAAGTCTCTATCGGCAGCTTTCTGGTCAATTATCTGGCTCAGCCTGTCATCTCGGGACTGGTCGAGCGCGAGGCGGCGAAGTATGTGTCGCTGTACTGGGGCGGCGCCATGGTCGGCCGGTTCGCTGGCGCGATCGTCATGCGCAATATCCAGCCCGGCAAAGTCCTGGCGTTCAATGCCCTGGCCGCCTCCGTTTTGGTCATAGCGAGCATGGTCGGCGCCGGCCCTTTGGCCATGTGGTCCATTCTGGCCGTAGGACTGTGCAACTCCATCATGTTCCCGACCCTGTTTTCTCTGGCAGTCAACGGCTTGGGAAAGCACACCGGCCAGGGCTCCGGGATTTTATGCGCGGCCATCGTCGGCGGCGCCATCATTCCCGTTGTGCAGGGCCTGTTCGCCGACCGGATCGGCATCCAGCAGGCTTTCTTCATTCCCGTCCTCTGCTATTTATACATTGCTTATTACGGCTGGAAAGGCCATTGGCTTGTGTCTTAAGCAGGTGTCGGCTTTTAAATTCGATAAGATGAGAAAGATGGCAGGGCTATCGCAGTTACGGCAGCCCTGCCAATGTTTAGGATTATTATCCCGGTTTAGCGTAACAGGTTATTATTGAGCGAGCTCAACCGGCAACAGGTTGGGATTGGTTAACGGATACCGGTTATCCTTGACCAATGTGAATGTACCGGTGTAGTCGCCGCCGTTAATGCTGTATTCGTAGTTGCCCGCATTCAAGTCATAAGCGGCCAAAGGAATGTTTTTCTCAAAATACCTCATGTTTGCCGTACAAGCAAAAGAGCCGGGCGGCAAGTCAGGATATTCCGCATGAACCGTCACTTCAAAGCGGTTGCCGACCAGGCGCTGATTGATTTGTCCTAAATCACCGCAACCGCTGGTAAACGCGCCTTGAATGTTCAAAAACACCTGGACAGGAAAGGAATCAGTGACCACAAGCTTAACCTGTTCGATCGGCGCTTTTTGCAACGGGTATTCATTGGCTATTTTATAGCCCTGCAGTTCCCAGAGATTCTGGTCGATTTGTTTGAACGTCGCATCCAGGTAATTGCCGGGCTGCTCAGGCGTGTCGACGCGCGGAATCGCCAGGATGCCATCCTGATACGTCGGGTAATTGCCCCCGGACAAATTTTCTGCCGAAGTAGACCCTATGCCGATCATTTGGTCCGACTCAATTCTGAGTACCCGTTTATCGCCGCTCAATAAACTGGCTTCAAGGGAATTCATTTTGATGTGCACGGCATAAGTGGATGGATAGATATGTTCCACAACGCCATCAATACCCAGCTTATCGGCAAAATCTTCCTTAATCTTGGCTGATTGCTCCATGTTTTGTGATTCTTCCTGAGCCCTAATGAATAAACTTGTCACTTCAGGATCGTCCGGATTCAGCGTGACAATATAAGATCCTTCTATAATCCCGCTGCTTGCTTGTTCACCGGCAGGCTGACCGTCTTCGGCAGCGGCTACCTGGCACACTGCAAGCATGCCTAAAAATAGATATTTTTTCATTTGTCTCTTTGTTTCTTTTTTATATTTATAGTACCGATAGGGCTGGCTCCAAGCCACAGCGGCCTTAAACAGGCTACGATCCGCATCTTGGGGGTTATGCCGTCTCAGCTCCAGTATCCTTTTACGCAGTTGCAGGTTGAACTAACATGCCATCTAATTGTTAATGGAAAAGCATAAAATCGCCTGATTTGACAATTCAAGACATCCAGCTTTTATCAAGAACGAAAAGGAAAAAAAATTATATCACGCGTTAGAAGATCATGTTCCATGTTAGGTTGGTTGCGGTTGCTTCTTCAGAATAGTTGAAAACAAGCCGATCACTGTCTCGTATAAAATGTGGCCTAACTGTACTGGTTACGCTTACAAAAAATTCCCGAACAATTAGTTCAACAAAAAGCTCACCATGACTGTTTAATCATTAAAGACGTTGTGCCCATTAAAGGCGTGCCGTCCGGGTTGGTGACCGTGTTGGGAGTCATGACGCTCTTCAGACCGTCAAAGGCACGTTTCGGTTGCGCGCAATAGCTGGGGTACAGCTGGCAGCCGATAGCAAACAATCCGCTTACAAAGGGCGCGGAAACAGATGTGCCGCTCCAGGCATAGAGCGCGCCGTCATGCCCATACAAAGGAACATCCTGCCCTGGTGCAAATAAATCGATCTGCCGGCCTGTGCGCGATTTGGGCCATTTGGCATCCTTGCCGGACGACAATAAAGCACTGCCCGTAGCGCCGACTACAAACACTTCATCTATCCGGGTCGGCGAGTAGTTAGCCGTATCACAGCCATCATTTCCCGCCGACACCACAATGATTACGCCATGCGCATAGGCCGCCCGCATGGCGTCTTCCAGTGCGGTTGAGATGACCGGAACTTTGCAGTCCGCGGCCTTCGCCCCGTTGCTCCAGTTCACAATGGTGCCGGCAGGCGCATTTTTGGCTAGCCAATCGAAAGCGAACAGATGGGTGGATAAACTGGATGTATCTGAACAGCCCTGGGTTATTTTGGCCGAGATAATCGATACGCCTTTTGCTACTCCGAAGAGATTTCCGCCGGCCGCATCGGCCACCGCTGTCCCATGGCCATTGCAGTCCTGGCCCCATGTTGGTGTTTTGTGGTCGGGATCATTGACATCCCAAACGGTAACGGCCCGGCCCCCGAACTCGGGCAGGCTGGTATTGACGCCGGTATCGAGAATATAGATGGTCCGGCCGGCGCCGTTGGCGTTCCAACGATAGATATTGTCAAGTATTGTGGTGTCGCCATCGATTCTGTCCAACGCCCACCCGGGCTCGACTTCTTCGGTCTGGACGCGCAGCGTCAGATCCGGCTCAATTCTGAGTATGCGCTTATCCTTATTCAACAGCTGAGCCTCAAAAGAATTCATCTTGATGTGGACGGCATGAGTGGACGAAAAGATATTTTCTACAATCCCGTCAATTCCCAGATTAACCGCAAAGTCTTCCTTAATTTTGGCAAGCTGTGCCGCATCTTCTAATTTTTTCTGAACCGCGGCGAATAGATCCGTTATTTCCGGTTCGTCCGGATTCAGGGTCACAATGTAAGAGCCTTCTATAATTTCGCTGCGCACCTTGTTTACTTGTTCGGTCACAGCCTCAATGCACGCCTTGCCTGATTGTTCATCTTTAATCCCAGTGCACGCCTTGGTTACTTGTTCACCGATAGACATAAGCTCTTCGGCAGAGGCCATTTGACACGCAGCGAGCAACCCTAAACACAAATACTTTTTCATCGGCTTCTTTGTTTTTAATTAAGGTTTAAGTACTGACGGGGCTACTCCGAGCCCAAGTACCATCGAATAGGCCACGGCCTGCGTCTTCGTGGCTGCACCATCTCAGCCGTATAGACAAGAAAAAGAGAATGATTGTTTCGAAAAACTCGATCCATACCGTCCTTTACCTTTTTCTCTGACAGTTCATATCTCCCCGCTGCCTGATATAACCCAACATGATGAGCAGATATAAGGCAAAGAGCGAAGATCAGAGCATTTAACGGCTGAGATGCTGTCCGCAAATAATCGAATCTTTTTTGACATCGTTTCCTTGTTTGCTAACATTCGCCATGAGTTGGCTTTGTCGTTGCCGGCTTTTCAAACCAGGACCTATTCAACTTGTTGTTTTTCAACCTCTAAAGGAAAAATAAAAATGAAGAACTATGCTTGCCTGCTTTTGCTCGGATCGGCGCTGTCGATCAGCGCATCAGCCTTTGCTGAAAATCGTGCGGTTAATGTCTCCATCGGCAGCATTGGCGGCGCTTTGGATGAAGCCGCTGTGCAGACAGTCCGCCAGGTCATCGGCCATGCGGTTGCCAATAAGACTGTCGATAAATTCATTGTGAATAGTCCGGGAGCCGGCTTGCCTATTCCCATCGAAGACAATTTGTCCCTGTGTGCCGAAGCGGGCTTCAACACAGATGGCGCAGAATTTGACGCTTTTATCGATCAATTGCATTCGATCAGCCCCAAAGCGGGAACCTTCTATAATGTAGAACTGGCCCCAAGCTGCGGGACAGCCGACAACGGCAATGTCGGCGGCGGCAGCGATCCCACTTTCTGCACGATGGACGTAAAAATGTGTCCCGATGGCTCTTATGTAAGCCGCCAGCCGCCTTCTTGCGCATTCGCCCCGTGTCCAGCAGTGATTAGGTAGCGTAACACCCGAGTCCCTTCTCGCGCGGCAAAAAGCACTAAACCCTCATTATCAGGCTTTTTGCCGCTCTATATTAAATTACACAAAAAGCTTGCTGCGTATAGGCTGAATCTTCTCACCATCCTTAACTGCAAGCAGCCAAAAATTTCTCATTATTTAGCTGAATAGATTATGACAATGGGCTTAATACTGGAAAAAATCGTACCGTGGGGGCGTTCCTACGAAGAATATATCGCCATGTTTGATCTTACGGACACTGATTTAAAACTTGGCATTCTCGGTTGCGGCGACGGCCCGGCCGGCTTCAATGCAGAACTGACCCGGCGCGGCGGCCGCGTCGTTTCAGTCGATCCGATCTATGCATTTGAAGCTGCGCAAATCAAAAGCCGCATCCTGGCGACTTATGAAACGATAATGGAGCAAATGCGCAAGAGCCGGACCGACTACATCTGGAACGCCATCGCTTCGGTCGAAGAGCTCGGACGCGTCCGCATGTCCGCCATGGACGCGTTCCTGTCGGATTACGAAAGCGGCAAAAATGACGGCCGCTATATTGCCGCAGAATTACCGTCTCTGCCGTTTGCAAACGGCAGCTTCGATATCGCGCTGTCATCGCATTTCCTGTTCCTGTACAGCGACCACTTATCGCCCGAATTTCACCTTCAGGCTTTAAAGGAAATGCTGCGCATAGCCCGCCAAGTGCGAGTATTTCCATTGACGACGCTGGCGGGAACCCGCTCGCCCCATCTGGAAGTCATAATGCAAAGCTTTGAAAGCCAAGGCTTTAGCGCAGAGATCAGACGCGTCCCTTATGAATTTCAACGGGGTGGCAATGAAATGTTGCTTATCGAACCGGTCTAATGGTTTTAACAATCTCGTCAACCAGACAGCAGGAGGTTTGCTATGAAGATTCTGATTGTACTTACGTCCCATGACCGGCTCGGCGATACGGGCGAAAAGACGGGGTTCTGGCTGGAAGAGTTCGCCGCGCCCTATTACGTGCTGAAGGATGCCGGCGCGACGGTCACGCTGGCATCGCCCCAAGGCGGCCAGCCACCGATCGATCCGAAAAGCGATCTGCCCGAGAACCAGACCGAAGCCACCAGACGGTTTCATAAAGATACCGCCGCGCAGGCCGAGCTTGCCCACACCAGAAAGCTGACCGACGTGTCGGCGGACGATTTCGACGCCGTCTTCTTCCCCGGCGGCCACGGCCCGATGTGGGACCTGTGCGGCAACGCCAACGCCATCGCGCTGATCGAGAATTTCGTGAAGGCCGGCAAGCCCGTCGCGGCAGTCTGCCATGCGCCGATTGCACTCGTCAATGTGCGTGGTAAAGATGGCGAATACCTCGTCAAAGGCAGGCGCGTAACCGGGTTTACGAATACTGAAGAAGATGCAGTAGGTTTGACATCCGTCGTGCCTTTCCTGCTGGAAGACCGGCTGAAAGAGCGGGGCGCCATTTACGGCAGGGCTGCTGACTGGGCGCCTTATATCGAGGTGGACGGCAAGCTCGTGACCGGCCAGAACCCGGCCTCGTCGGAACCTGCCGCGGAAGCGCTGCTGAAGCTGCTTCGTGCGGTTTGAGCTGCCGCCTAATCGGCCGGCTCGATCCGATAGGCCTCCATCATGAATTTGCTCGTGCCCGGCTCGTCGGAAGCGACATAAAGCTTATTGTTATGAATGATAGGCACGGACAAGGGACGGCCTGTGCCTTGCATGATGCCTTTGGCCGCCAGTGCGCCGTCTTTCAGGCGCACGCCGTAGATGACGCCATGC
>CAYPJI010000113.1:0-7019 GCA_964411045.1 uncultured Methylobacter sp.
CCGGCCAAGCCTATGCCGATATCGTTGCCCGCTATTTAGGCGAGGAGAAACCCCATCGTTTTATTGATGAGAAAAAAGGTCTTTTCGGGAAGCTTTTCGGGGGTAAATAATGAGTTTACTCGACTATTTTAGAAGCAATAAGGCCAGCTCGGCATCAGTGGCGAAAGAAAGGCTGCAAATTCTGGTGGCTCATGAGCGATCCTCCAGAAACCAGCCCTCTTACCTTCCTCAGTTGCAGAAAGAGCTGCTGGAAGTTGTAAGAAAATACATTAACGTGGGGCAGGATGCCATTTCAGTTAATTTTGAACAGGATGATGATCAGGAAATACTCGAATTAAATATCGTATTGCCTGATCATCATCACACTAATAAGAAGTCTTAATTTTTTAACCAACCCTATATATCAAGGTGATCAATATGTCTTATACAATCGGCGAAGCTGCGGGTAAAATCTGGCGTTATCTGGATGAGAATGGGCCCGCCAGCGTATCTAAAGTGTCTTCTGAAACAGGGATCGGCAAAAATGATATTCAACGCGCAATTGGCTGGCTGGCTAAAGAAGACAAGCTATCCATTGAAATGAGAGGCCGCGCTGAAACCCTATCATTGAAATAAAGCATAGATCAGGGGCTAAAGTTAAAAACCCCAGCACTTTAGCCTTGCAGTTGCCCTACACCAGAAACAGGGTTGCCAGACCCAGGAAAGCCATAAAGCCGATCACATCGGTAACCGTAGTCAATAGCACACCACCTGCCAAGGCAGGATCTATGCCTATCTTTTGCAGTGCCAGCGGAATGCTCGCACCGGCCAATGCCGCGCAAACCAGATTGATAAGCATGGCGCTGCCCAGCAATAGCCCGATACTGCTGCTTTGAAACCAAATCCCTGCAATGCAGGCAACGATAACCGCCCATAAGGCGCCGTTCACAACGCCGACAGCGATTTCCTTTCGAAACAGCCTTATGGCATTGATGCTGCTGATCTGCCGCAACGCCAACCCGCGTATCACCAGGGTCAGCGTCTGACTTCCGGCAATACCGCCCATACTGGCGACAATGGGCATCAATACCGCCAACGCGACAATCCGGTCTAAAGTCGCCTCAAACAAGCCGATAACCCAGGATGCCAGAAAAGCCGTCAGCAGGTTAATGCCCAACCAGACTGCACGCTGCTTGGCGCTCGTCATCACCGGAGAAAATATGTCCTGTTCTTCATCCAGGCCCGCCATACTCATCAGTGAATGATCCGCTTCCTCGCGAATAACATCGACGATGTCGTCGACCGTGATTCGTCCCAGCACCTTGCCGTCTTCCGCGACAACAGGCGCGGAAATCATATCGCGCTGCTCAAATAATAAAGCGACTTCCCCGGCCGGCATCTGATAAGGGATGCCGCTCATACTGAAATCCATCACTTCCGACACCATGGCATGAGGATTTTTGGTCAGCAATACCGCCAAAGGTAAAACGCCCTGAAAATGATCGTTTCGGTCGACAACGATCAGATTATCCGTCGCTCTGGGCATGGACCCGCGCTTTCTTAAATAGCGCAGCACAACGTCCAGCGACACATCGGCGCGCACGGTCAATACATCAAGGCTCATTAAACCGCCCGCGGTATTGTCGTCATACGATAAAGCCGATTCCAGGCGGCGCCTTTCCTGTATACCGATCGATTCCGTCACTTTAGAAAGCAGCGGCTCGGGAAGCGTATGCAGCAGATCGATCAGATCATCCGACTCCAGACTTTCCAGTGCGGTAGTCAGGTCTTGCCAGTCAGTAATTTCTATGAGCCCGTTCGCCACCTCGACATGCAGATCGACCAGAATCTCTCCAACAGTGTTCAGCGGAATCAGTTTCCACATTACTTTTCGGTCTTCAGGTTCCAGCGATTCGATTAAAAGCGCTATTTCCGCGGGGTATAATTCTTGAATGAACTGCCTGACTTCATTCTCTGAGCCTGAACCCAGCAGTTCTGTCATGCGTTTGAGGAGAAGCTCGTTATTGTCCTGTTTTGCAGTAGCTGACATAGAAGGAATATCCGTAAAAACCGACACAACAGACCCATGTTGTATCAGTTCCAGTTGATAAATGCAGAAAAAGACTAATGCAATTCTCTATGGCGAACGATTACGTTCAGAGAACAATTCTTAAAATGCTGGGCTAATGAATCAACCAAATAAACCGATCGGTGTTGCCCGCCTGTGCATCCGATTGCAACGGTTAAGTAACTCCGACCTTCTGCTTCAAAACGAGGTATCCAGCGTTGAAGAAAATCAGTAATATCTTGAAAAAACTCAGCGACTAAGGACTCGCCTTTAAGAAAATCCGCTACCGGCTGATCCTTTCCGGTCAAACCGCGTAATTCCGGGATCCAGTGAGGGTTTGGCAGAGAACGGGCATCAAATACAAAATCGGCATCCAGCGGCACGCCATGCTTGAAACCAAACGACTGAAACTGTAAGGCAATATACTGGGCATTCCTTTCGCCGATCTGCTCCTTGATCAATTCCCGCAACTGATGGTAATGCGTTCGACTGGTATCGATGACGACATTGGCATGCCGGGCAATCGGGGTCAGCATTTCCCTTTCGATTTTCAGCGCTTCTTTTAACGGTATATTAAAGTCCGTCAGCGGATGGCGCCGCCGGGTTTCACTGTAACGCTTCAATAATGTCGATTCTTCAGCCTGCATGAATATGATTTCGCAATCTATCCCTTTGCTGCGGATCAGGTTCAGGCAATCCGAGAAATTGAGCAGGCTTTCGCTCTGGTTCCTGGCATCAATGCCGATCGCGGTTTTTTTATAAGTTTTTTTATCGGCCAGCATGACGTGGCTGATAAAATCTTCCAGCAATGTAACCGGAAGATTATCAATACAGAAATAACCACAATCTTCTAGCGTTTCTAGCGCGATACTTTTACCGGAACCGGAGAGGCCGCTGACGATTAACAGTTTCATAGTAATTAGCCGCAAGGTTAAAAGCTTATTTTAACCTTGCGGCTTACGCCTTATCTATGGCTTCCGATTTTTTCTTTATGCTTGATAATCTGGCGGTCCAGTTTATCAACCATATTATCGATGGCTGAATACATGTCTTCCTGCTCATCTTCAGCAAACAACTTTGCACCGCTCAGCTGCAAGGTGGCTTCGGCTTTCTGGACTAATTTTTCAACACTCAAAATAACATGGACATCAGTCACATGGTCAAAATGACGCCCCAGCGTTTCAAATTTATTTTCTACGTGCGCTTTCAACGCATCGGTTAATTCAAGATGATGACCTGTTATATTAACTTGCATGGAATAAACTCCTAAGGGTGAAAAATTGGTTTTTTATTGTTATCAGCCAGCGCTATAAAATGCGCTTTCTCTGACTGGACGGCGAAATCAACATCGCTTCACGATACTTGGCAACTGTCCTTCTCGCGACATTGATGCCTTTTTCTTTTAATAAGTCCGCTATTTTACTATCGCTTAACGGTCTTGCCGGATTTTCATTTCCGATTAATTCTTTAATAAATGCCCTGATAGCCGTAGCCGAACATTCTCCGCCGCTTTCCGTCGACACATGACTGGAAAAGAAGTATTTGAATTCGACGATACCGTTCGGCGTATGCATGTATTTCTGCGTCGTCACGCGGGATATGGTTGACTCGTGCAATTCCAGCTCCTCGGCAATATCCCTGAGCACCATCGGCTTCATCGCTATAGGGCCATGCTCAAGAAACGCCGGCTGTTTTTCCACGATACAGCGCGCCACGCGCAGCAAGGTATCATTACGGCTGTGCAGGCTCTTGATGAACCATCTGGCCTCCTGCAAATGATCCTTCATGGCCGCATTGTCTTTGCTGTTGTCGGATCTTTTGATCAGCGACGAATAAAAAGGATTTATGCGCAGCCTGGGCGCAATGTCCGGATTAAGATGCACTTGCCATGTGCCGTTCTGTTTGGCCACATAGACGTCAGGGATCACATATTCGGACTCGGCCTCCTGTACGCGCGCGCCGGGTTTGGGATCCAGAGTCCTGATCAACGCGATGATCGACTCCAGCTGGCGCTCTGTGACGCCTAATCGGCGCATCAGCTTTGACTGGTCGTGCGAAGCCAGCAAATCCAGATGCCGCGAAACGAGAACCAGCGCCTCTTCCTTGAAAGGCGTCGAGTCCGGCAACTGCTGCAGCTGTATTCTCAGGCAATCGCTTAAATCAACCGCCGCGACGCCTGCCGGATCAAAATTCTGCACGCGGTGCAATACCGCTTTAACTTCGTCAAAATCAAGATCTTCCAACTGCACCTGCAGGCCCTGAAAGATGTCATCCGGGCCGGCTCTCAAATAGCCGTCCTCATCCACCGCATCGATAATAGCCATGGCGATGGCGTGATCGCGCTCGGAAAAACGGGTCAACTCCAATTGCCATAATAAATGATCCAATAGTGTTGAAGACTTGCTGCGCTGCGGTTCAAATTCAGCGGCATCATCGGAAGAACCGGCTCCCGCAGCCATCACGCTGTCATAAACGTCCTCCCAGGAATATTCCAGCGGCAATTCCTCCGGAATATCGGTTTGCGAGCCTTCGCTGGTCTGCAGATCCGAATTGTCAATTTTCTTTTCGGATGCCGGCTCAGCATCCGGCGACACGCCTTCCTCTTCACTGATCTCCAGCATTATATTGGATTCCAGCGCCTGCTGTATTTCCTGCTGCAGATCCAGAGTCGACAATTGCAACAATCTGATCGCCTGCTGCAATTGCGGCGTCATAGTCAGTTGCTGGCCCAGTCGAAGATGTAAGGATTGTTTCATCGGAATAAGATCTTTTCTACGTATTTTAACTTAAAGACTAAAGTTATCGCCTAAATAAACTTTTCGTACTTCCTGATTGGCAACGATGGCTGCAGCTCCGCCTTCTGCGATCACCCTGCCATCGGCAAGTATATACGCTCGATCACAAATACTTAATGTTTCTCTGACATTATGTTCGGTAATCAATACGCCGATGCCCCGATATTTTAAATGCTCAATGATCTTTCTGATATCCTCTACCGAAATCGGATCAACACCGGCGAAAGGTTCATCAAGCAAGATGAATTGCGGATTGGTGGCCAATGCCCTGGCAATTTCAACGCGCCGGCGCTCTCCGCCGGACAGCCCCACGGCAATCTGGTCGCGCAGATGCAGGATATGAAACTCCTGGAGCAACTCTTCTATTACCAGTTCAGCCTGCCCCTTGGTTAAATCGGAACGAATCTGCAGTACGGCGCGCAAATTATCCGCCACGCTCAGCTTGCGGAACACCGAAGGCTCCTGCGGCAAATAACCGATGCCCAATTGCGCCCTTAAATGCATAGGATGATGAGTCAAATCGTGCGAGTCCAGCGTAATCTGGCCTTCATCGGCCTTAATCAAGCCTACCATCATATAGAAACTGGTTGTTTTACCGGCCCCGTTAGGCCCCAGCAAGCCGACGACTTCACCGGTATTGACATGCAACGACACCCCGTTGACTACATTGCGCTTGTTGTAATTTTTAATCAGCTGTTTTGCTGCTAGTTTAGCCATTGTTACTTAGCTTCTTTGGGTTTCGGTTTCAGTATGACGCGTACGCGCTTTGAGTCGGAAGACTTTTCGCCGGCTCTGACGACCGAATTTTTACTGTCGTATTCGATTAATTTGCTGGAATAAGTGGCATTGCCCTGCCAGACTGTCGCATCATCGATCAGGATCAGCAGGTTCTTTTTAGGATAATACTCGCCGATCATGGCTTCACCGGTGATATCTTCCTCACCCTCGTTGGGCTTTTGTCTGAATTTTGCCTTGTTGCCTGTAAACACCAGTTTTTCGGCGTCGCCGTCGACAAAATAAACCACCAACTTATCGGAATTGACTTTAATACTGCCCTGAATGGAAACCACGTTGCCGGTATAAGTACTTATGGCTTTACTGTCGTCATAAGTCGCCGTATTGGAATCTATCGTGATCGGCTGTTCGGCATCGCTTTTCAGCGCCATGGAGGTAGAGCTATACAAGCCTAAGAATAAGGTAAAGCAGCAAAAAATTGCCGATTTTTTATTTCGTTTCATACTTTCCTCGCACATTAGCGAGCAATTTAATATTAATCGGGTTGGAAAAAACAAGTTTCATGCCGGTACCCGTAGTTACATTGGGAGGACTGATCAGTTCCGCCCATTCATCTGTTTCCGCATAACTGGTTTCCGGCTTAACTCTGACATTGGAGGTGTTGATGATAAGCTGGTTGACGCCCTCGCCCTTGGCCCTTTCGACGTGGACCTTTCCCGTCAGCAGCAAATCCTTGCCATCGGCGGATAAAACGCCGGTTTCAGATTTGACGACCCAGGGCGGCGTTTTCTCCTTGTGGAAAGACATCACGGGCTTTTCCAGATGTGTTGTGCCATCGTCGCTGTAGTGCGTCATTTTATCGGCAAGCAATTTATTTTTTAACTTGCCTGCTTCATTCATTTCCCACTTTGTATAGCCCGTACTGAAATAATCAGGACTGTGAGGCGGAACCGGCGCCCGCAGTTCATCCAGTCCGGTCAATTTAACCAGCCACCAGCTCATTACCGCAATAATGAGGGTATACAGGTAAATATATTTGCCGCTCAGATTGATCATTTCAGATAAGCATTCACAACGTCTTCAAAGCGTCCCTGAGCCTGCATGATCAGGTCGCAGACTTCCCTGACCGCGCCGTGTCCGCCAGGTAAAGTCGTGCACCAGTCGGCGTGCTGTTTGACGGCAAAATTCGCATCGTCAACCGCAATTGCAAGACCGACCCGGGTCATGATCGGCAGATCCAGCAAGTCATCACCGACATGGGCTGCCTGATCCGGCGTTATCCGCAATTTCTCGATAATTTCATTGAACGCGGCAATTTTGTTTTCATGGCCTTGATAGACATATTCGATGCCCAGATTTTTCATGCGCAGCGCTACCGAGTTCGATTTGCGCCCTGAAATAACGGCGACTTCCACGCCGGCGTCACCACGCAGAAGGTTGGC
>CAYPJI010000114.1:0-1744 GCA_964411045.1 uncultured Methylobacter sp.
AAACAATGATCGGCGACGGCTATGGGCATGGCTTCCGGCATTCGCTCTAACAATTGACTGATATGTGTGGCTCGGCCCGCAACCGGAACATTCAACATTTGGTTGAAATCGCAATCATAAACAAAACCTTGCCAATCCAAGCTCAGCAGATTCAGGCACATCACCTGCTCAACATTGGCCGGCTGATATGCCTGTTTCAGCAGATTCATATAGTCTTCGAACTGACCTTTTGCCAACAGCACGGCGCCAAAACGTTGTATTGGCATATTGGTAATAGTAAACAGTCGATTAAACGTCACACCGAACTGTTCATGCAGAAACAATCGATAAGCCTCTTCCAATGGTTTTTGCGCTGGCGGCAGAGCGGTCCCTTGCGGATTAAACACCAGATTAAGGATTAAGCTACTGCCAGGTTGGCCGTAGCCCAAGCTGTTGAGCTTGCGCAATGCTTTAATGGATGCCGTGAAGACACCTTTGCCACGTTGCGCATCAACGTTGTCTTCCAGATAACACGGTAGGGAAGCGATCACCTCGACTTGATGTTCCGCCAAAAATTCGGCGGTGTCCTCAAAACCCGGCTCCATTAGAATAGTGGGATTGCAACGGTCCATGACATGCAGCCCCCGCCGTTTGGCCGCTTGCACCAGCCAGCGGAAATCCGGGTTCATTTCCGGCGAGCCGCCGGTTAAATCCAACCGTTCAAGCTGATATTTGGCCGCAAATCGCAAGGCGATCTCCATCGTCTCACGCGCCATTAGTTCGGTACGTTTCGGGCCCGCGTTGACATGGCAATGCACGCAGCTCAAATTGCACAGGTAGCCCAGATTCATTTGCAATGTCTTCAGATGTCCACGGTGAATCTCGGGAAAATCAGAATTAAGCAGTAAGGGTTTGACGTCGCGCATAATCAATATTTTTTAATGATGGCCAAAGCATGCAGATTAAAACTGAAGCCTCTTGAAGGAGAGGCTCGATCATCTGGATCGAGCCCAATAGCGACATCAAGCATGCTATAAATCGTCTTTGACATTAACAACAGGCCGCTCCGGATTTAACGGATAAGCTTGTGTTAGGCGGTGCGCAATCGAACAAGCCGAAATGCGTGGACTTATCGCCCCCTATTTCAAAATGTTCGGCATAACGGCTAGTACCGAGCATATCGGCGGTGTTGCCGCAGACACGCAGTGGGCGGCCGGTTTCAAAATGATGATGATCGTCCAAATCAAAAAAATGAAGGGACTCGGGCAAAGTGCCTTTATAGACGGCCACCTGTCCAAAGTCCTCGCAACGGTCTTCCAGTAACATTTTGAAAGCCCTGACCGTCACCGAACGGAAATTGACCATGCCGATTTTAGCCACGACCTCCGGATCGTCCAGTGTGATCGGATTATCCTTGACGGTGCGGACATCAGGACACCCCAGGTCTTGCATGATGCGACGGAAATCCTCCCAATACAAAGCGCCGCCCAGGCATTCGCCCAATAGCACCGGATCCTGTCTGAGCGCGACCGGGATGCGACGGTCGGCATAGACATCGGAAAAGTAAAGCTCGCCGCCGGGTTTAAGCACGCGGAAAACTTCCGCCAATACCCGTTTTTTATCAGGTGACAGATTGATGACACAGTTCGACACCACAACATCGATGGAATTGTCGGCAATGCCGATCGAGGCGAGATCTTCGATGTGCCCTTGAAGGAATTCGACATTGGAGCGCGCGTAACCGTACCGTTCGGCATGCCAATCA
>CAYPJI010000114.1:1754-2280 GCA_964411045.1 uncultured Methylobacter sp.
GCTGCGCCTGCGTCATATCGACGCCAATGACCCGTCCCGATTCACCGACTAGCCGGGACAGCAGGTAGCAATCGCGTCCCGAACCACACCCCAAGTCCAGCACGGTGCAGCCCTCAAGCGCCGGAGGCAGCGGCGAACCGCATCCGTAAAAGCGGGCAACCACTTCCGGATGCAGATCGGCAAGCAACGGGCGCAAATGCCCTGGCATCGCGTCAAGCGTACAGCAGGCGCTGGTTTTTAAATCCTGACTGGATTTAAGCACCTCTCCGTAATAATTTTGTACAGATTCACTGATGGCGGTATCGATCATGTAAGCTCCGGATATAAAGCGGGTAATTTTTGTAAGGATACAGGTAAACAACGAACATACTACTGCATGTTTTTTCTCAGTCGTTAAAACAGCGTATTTCTTACAGTCATTTGTAAAATATTTTTTTACGCATTCAGGAAAATAATCGAAAGGAGCAATGATTGGATGATGATTCACTCTTAGCAAAGATAAAAAGACATTCCGGCTTCCTGTTAA
>CAYPJI010000114.1:2290-6973 GCA_964411045.1 uncultured Methylobacter sp.
TGTTAAGGATAATCTCGGGCAAAATCCTGATCTACTGATTTTTCCTTAAAGCTTGTTTAATACGTTCTCGGGCTTGCTCTGAAAGCTTAACGGACTCAGGCAATAGCACTTGGCCGGATTTTCCAGCGGCCCGCATCACTGAACGCATTTTTTTAACATCATGAGAGTAACGCCGGCACAATCTGCAAAGCGAAATATGCAGCCAAAGTCCCAGGTTCTCATGCCAAGCCAGTCTGCTATCCAGTTTTTTTGAAATCAAATGGCTAGTCTCTTTACATGTTAACATTTCATTTGTCCCTATTTAATTGAACCATTTCAGATCAAGACAATGACGCAGCTGCAGCCGCGTTCTCGATAAAGTCACCCAAAAATTGTTGCGCGTCGAGATTGATAGTAACTTGCAGATTTCTTCGCTCTCCATGCCATCCAATTCGCGCAGTATAAATAATTGAGCCATTTTGGGCGGCAATCGGCCGATGCAATGCTGCAAAACATCGAGAAACTGCTCCTGCTCCAACGATTTGTCCGGCTTGGACCAGGAAGACAAATCGATTTGCCAATGGCCTTGCTGGTCGAAATAATCGTTGTTCTCCGCATCTGAAAATTGATTCTCGAATTCCTGAGTCTTTTCCCTGGACGATTTTCGAAAATGGTCAATTATCTTATGTTTCAGTATGCCGATCAGCCAAGTCCGTTCAGACGCTTCTCCGGCAAAGCCGGCGTTAGCTTTTAAAGCGGCCAGCAGCGTTTCCTGTACTAAATCTTCCGCCATTTCGGAATCACGAACACGGGCGAAGGCATAGCGGTAGAGAATATCGCCGTGCAAATTCAGCCATTGGTCAGGAGATGACCGTTTATACATCATCTTGCTGCCCCTGTTGTTATTGAAATTCTATGAACCAATCTCGCCAGCATGAGTTATCTCTTATTCTGAGCCATTGACTGTCCAATCATAAGGAATGCTCATTTTGATCGTTAACTCCGGCAATTCGGTCCTATAGCGTTTTATAAAGGCCACGACGCCGCCTTGAGATTTAAAGTCTGCTTCAAACCAGTCGAATATTTTGGAAACATGAATCGCATCCTTTTCTATTCTGAGTCCCTTGCCGGCATTATCGAGAAAACGCCGGGTTTGGCTGGCCAGTTGTTCATCGAGTCTCGCCGCCACATAAGGCTCTGCAAGTAAATCCGGGCAACTCACCGATGCACATACAATGGCCAGATGAATCCGCGGCTCGCCCATAGGGCGCAGGATCGCATGTTCCACTTCGCCCAGCGTGATCGCCTTGCCGCCCAGTTCACCCGCCGGGTTATCCCAAACGGGGCTGAACAGGCTGCCGGCATCCTTAATGCTCTCGGTCGGCCAGTGATCGGCCACCATTTTCAGCGCCAATAGATTGTAGGCATTGATATAAAAAGCCAGTTTTTCCTCGCGGCTGGCCAGGCGTTCAAGCTTGAACGCCGCAAGATCCCGGTAGGCTTTATCCAGACTGCCATTGGCCTTGATAGCGGGATAATCGACCAGCATCAGCGATATATCGTTTTTTCGGCCCTGCTTGACGTGGTTCAACACCGCTTGATAACTGGTCCAGTCGGGTTCTTCCGCAGCCGCATTCCAAACCGAAAATAACAGACCGGCAGTTAACAAGAGAGATTTTTTAAACATCATTGTTCTCCAGATATTTAACAGCTCATCCGCTAAACGCGCCGGCCATGCTATAAACAGCGGCAGCGCACAAAGCGGCGCAGGGCAAGGTCAACAGCCAGGACAAGACAATGGAGACGAACACTCGATAATGCGATTTGCCATTGGTCAGACCGATCCCGAACAGCGAGCCTACCGATACATGCGTGGTGGAAACAGGCATGCCGAATTGACTGGCAAAAATCACCAGTAAGGCGGTTGTTAAATTGGCGGCCAGGCCTTGTCCGTGACTGATTTCAGTAATTTTGTGGCTCATGGTCTCGGCGACCCGTCGGGCATTGATGACGCCGCCTAAAGCCATCATCGCGGCGACTAAAATAATGATCGAGTGAATGCTAAACGATGGCACTAACAATAACAATGCCGCGATTTTTGGTGTGTCATTAAGACCACGGGCAAAACAGACGGAGCCCGCACTCAAAAAATGCAGTTTATCCACCATACTTTGCGCATTGATGCCCAACACCTTGCCCGAGTAACGACTGGCGCAGACAGCTTCGGTATCGATGCTGAGGCTAATCGACGGATTTTGCACCATCGTCATCATGCCCGCTTCGCCGCTTGGCGCCATTTCACTTTCTACGCACAAACAGAGCGGTTCACCTATATCCAGCCGTTTCCGGAGCTGTTTTAACGCCAGATAGACCAGCACCGCCAACATAACGGCGAACAGCGGGCTTAACAGCAACGGCAGCACGAAATTATGCTGCAAAGCGGTCAGATTCATTTCACCCGACGATGCCAGTGAACCACTGCCGACCATGGCTCCCAGCAAGGCATGTGTCGTTGACACGGGAAAGCCGATACGGGTCGCCAGAATCACGGTCAATCCTGCCCCTCCGGCCACTGCGGTAATGAACGGGACCGACTGGATCAAGGCATCCGTGACCAGTCCTTTGCCGGAAAATTTAATCAATAATGCTTGCGCTAAGTACAAGGCGCAGAGCGAGCCCGCCAGGGTGGTCAACGTGGCCCAAAACAAAGCCGCCCTGTACGTTGCCGCGCCGCTGCCGTATAAGGACGCAACACCTTTAAAATTATCATTCGCGCCATTGGCGAAACTCAGGAAACATACAGCGACAATCAGCAATAGTAGTGTCATTATCAACATCTCTCGGTTGAATTGCCACGCCGCCAGGCATGCAAACGCTCTAGCCAGCGCAACAAGCCTTGCGGCGCATGCGCGCGTTTCCAGACGCCTGCAGCGTATTTATTGGCCTCGGCCAGGGTTGGATAAATATGGATCGTGCCCAGCATCTTGTTTAAGCCGATACCGTGTTTCATTGCCAGAACGAACTCGGCAATCAGGTCACCCGCATGTTCGCCGACGATGGTAACCCCCAAAATTTTGTCCCTGCCGGGTTGAGTCAACACCTTAACGAAGCCGTGTGCCTCGCTGTCGGCAATCGCACGATCGAGATCGTCGATGCCGTAAGTCACCACTTCATAAGAAATATCCTGCTCTTTGGCATCTTGCTCGTTTAAGCCAACCCGGGCTACTTCCGGATCGGTAAAGGTCGACCAGGGGATCACCGAATAATCAGTACGGAATTTTTTGAATTGGCCAAACAAGGCGTTGACAGCGGCATACCAAGCCTGATGCGCAGCAGTATGAGTAAATTGGTAAGGACCTGCCACATCACCGCAGGCGTAAATATTCGGGTAGTTGGTAGCCTGAAAGGCATCGGTGGCTATAGTTTTCCTGGGCGATAGCGCAATACCCAGTTCTTCCACGCCATAGCCGTTAATATTAGCGGCCCGGCCGATCGCGACCAGCACCTGGTCGAATGGAATTTTGACCGGCTTGCCCTGATGCTCGGCGATCAGGATTTTCTCACCATTCTCGGCAATAAATTCCTTTGCCGTATGTTCCAGGCGCAAATCGACGCCTTCCCGCTTGAAACGCGCCATGACCGCTTCAGATACGTCGGGGTCTTCGCGCACCAGCAGGCGCGGCGCCATTTCAATCACAGTAACCCGACTGCCGAAACGGGCAAAACATTGGGTCAGTTCACTGCCGATCGGTCCGCCGCCAAGCACGAGCAGGCGCTTCGGCAATGTTCGCAAGTTCCAGACCGTGTCTGAGGTCAAATAGCCGATAGTATCAATGCCGGAGATAGGCGGCACAAATGGGCGCGCGCCTGCGGCGATGACAATGGATCGCGTAGTCAGGATTTGAACACCTCCGGCGGTTTTGACCTGGACCTCCCACGGCGAGATGATTTTGGCCTCGCCCTCGATAACATCGACGCCTAGTTCAGTGTATCGCTCAATTGAATCATGCGGCTCAACCGTTTTGATCACCGACTGCACCCGCTCCATGATGTCAGCAAACTCGAATTCCGCACTGGCTTGCCTGATGCCGAACTCTTTGGAGCGCTCTAGATGAGACAGCCATTTGGCCGAGCGAATCAGCGCCTTTGACGGTACGCAACCGGTATTCAGGCAGTCGCCGCCCATTTTATGCTTCTCGATCAGCGTCACTTTGGCTTTCACGGCCGCGGCGATATAAGCAGTGACCAGACCACCGGAACCCGCTCCAATTACGACCAGATTGTTATCAAACTGTTTAGGTCTTTGCCATTTTTGGTAGACTTTCATAGCTTTTACATCCGCCACGACTTTTTTGGCCAGTAAAGGAAACAATCCGAGCAGAACGAATGAGCCTAGCAAGGTCGGGGACAATATGTCGGATAATGACTCGATTTTCGCCAACTGCGTGCCGGCATTGACGTACACGATAGTCCCGGCCAGCATGCCGGCCTGGCTGATCCAGTAAAACGTCCAGACGCGCAGCGCCGTCAATCCCATCGCCAGATTGATCATGAAAAACGGAAAAAGCGGAACCAGACGCAGAGTAAATAAATAAAAAGGCCCCTCCCGGTTAATGCTTTCGTCAATCGCTTGCAGACGCGGCCCCAAACGCTCCTTGACGGCATCCCGGAACAAAAACCGGGCCGCCAGAAAAGCCAGCGTCG
>CAYPJI010000115.1:0-6972 GCA_964411045.1 uncultured Methylobacter sp.
CGACATCGCGCGCATGATCCGCAACGTCGAGGAAGACATCGCCGCCTACCGCGCCGCGCTGGACAACAACGAGCAAGACGAGGCCCGGTATCATCTGGAACAGATTGACGACACGCTCTACGAATCGCTGGAACTGCTCGAAAACAGCATCAGCGTTATGTTCTCGGCCATCACCAGCCAGTTCGGCTTCGTCAGTTCGCTGACCAGCAAGATCCGCGAAAACGAGCGGGCGCTGACCTATGCGCAGCAGTTGGTCGAGGAACTCAGCCATATCAATCTGGAAGCCTGCTACGAATGGCTGAACTGGGCCGCCCCAAGCGAGCTGTCGCGTAAAATCATCCGTTTCGTCGACCAGTACAAAAGCATCGTCGGGCGCTTGGCCAGCATTGCCGACCGCATGAAAACGCTGCTGTTCACCTTAAGACAGCAGGAGCAGACCGCGAACCGGACCCGCGCCATGGCGCGCTTCCTGAAGCAGCATCCCGAATGGAGCCCGCTGGACTGGGCCGATGAGCCGGCCATGCCGGCCATCCTGAACCGCAGCCCCGATTTGGAATTGAAAGCCGGCCTCGATACGACCCGCGTCGCCCTGCAGGCCGAATTCGTCGACATCATCCACGAATTGAAACGGCAGACCAGACCCACGCCGCTGGTCGACATGAACCGCGCCTCGGCGCCGGTCAGCCAAGCTGAGACTGGGCATAAAGATTACGAGCGCGATCTCTATGAGGAACACACCGAAACGCTGTTTGCACAAGCCTTGCAGGAACAGGGGCGCAGTGTGTCGGCCCTGCATTACTGGCAAGAACACGATCTGGCTATCGCGCCGGACTTGTGGCTGAACATCGTGTTCGCGCACTACTGCAGCCTGCCTCAGCGCGTGCGCGCGGCCATTGCCTTGGAGATGCAGGGCGATGCCCTGCCGGGCTTTACTGGCAATCAGCTGATTGCGGAAATCCGGCTGCGGCGGGTGCGTTGATATGAACCGATCCCTATACCGCTGGATACGCGATCTGGTTTGCGATAATCCCGCTGAAACGACGATCCGATCCGACAGCATCCTCGGCCGCAAAGCGCTGGAAAAATACCGTTACGGACACAGCCGGAACGGCAAACTGGTCTTTACCGCCCAAGACAAAGCCGCCCTGCGCAGTCTCGTAAAAGCCGAGCTGGGTATAGATCCTTTCTATGTCAATGATTTGCCCGATTGCCGCACCGATACCGCCCGGCTCCACCCCAACGAAAAACTGGCCCGAAAACCGGCCAGCCATGACCATGTGCTGCTCAACTGCCCTGCCGGCAAGCTGCAGCTGAACGGCCGGCGCGTCGACTTGGAGACACCATTCGTAGCATCGGCCGGCCTGATGGCGCTCGCGTCAGGCATCACGGAGATAGGCCATACGAGCCTTGTCGTGGTCGAGAACCTGGAAATCATGTCGCACTGCGCCGAATTCATCATGCCAGCCCCGTTGCATGAGGCGCTATGGATCTACCGAGGCGATTCGGCAACCGGCGCCCGGGTCGATGCCTGTCATGATTTATTGCGCCGCCACGCAGCCGGCAAAACAGTCATCATATTCAGCGATATGGACCCTAAAGGGCTTGAAATCGCGTTGACGATGCCTGCCGCCTCACACTGGCTGGGGCCTGACAGGACGATGTGGGCGTCCTGTTTAAAAAGCAAATATGCCAGCCTTAGCGGCTTTGATGTGCAAGGGGAAGCCATGGCGTATCTCTTGAACACCGATAAAACCGGCCTATCTGCCGAACTGGCAGCGCTGATCGCTGCCCTATGCGACGAACGCAGTTCCTTTAGACAGGAACACATGCTGGCCCATGCCGTCCCGTTGGCATTGTATCCGCTCAGATAACTGAACCCGCTGCAGGTGCGAATTCATTTATGCCCTTTGGGTATTCGCCCCTGCATCATTAACGCTTTATTTCCCCCGCCGCCTGCAACAACTCGGCAATAAAATGCTGCGTATAGATCGGCAGGTAATTCTGCTTTAGATAGGCGATCTTGGTGGTCGACTTCGGAATCAGATGCGACAGATCGCGCGCCACCAAATCCTTGTCCATCAACCTGTCATAGGCCATGCCTGCAATAATGCCGATCCCCAGCCCCTGACGCACATAGGTCTTGATCACATCCGTGTCGGCCGCGGCCAGGATGATGTCGAGCTCCAGTCCTTCGCTCCTGAAGGCCTGTTCAATGTTCGACCGGCCCGTAAAGCCGAAGCTGTAAGTCAGGATCGGGAAGGACGCCAGCCGCTCCAGCGTGATCTCGCCCGTACTCAGCGGATGATTCTGCGGCAGGACGACGGCATGATGCCACTCGTAGCATTTATTGAGCACCAGCCCGGCGTCTTCATCGACTTTTTCGGTGCAGATGGCGATATCGGCCTTGTGCGCATGCAGTTGGTCGATCAGCTGTTCGGGCGAGGCCTGGATCATGTAGATCCTGACGCCGGGATATTTTTCCCGGAAGCGCCGGATCGGATTGGGCAGAAAGTATTTTGCCTGCGTATGCGTGGTCGCTATATGCAGCGTACCGCTGTTGCTGTCCAGAAAATCGGCCGCAAGCGCGCGGATATTCTGCCTTGACTGGTGGATCGTCGTGACTTCCTCCATGACCCGGCGGCCGAGCGGCGTCAAACCGATCAGCTTTTTGCCCCGGCGTTCAAACAAAGGCGAGCCCAGCTCGCTTTCAAAAAGTTGCAGCTGCCGGCTGACGGCCGATTGCACAACATGCATCTTCTCGGCCGCTTTGGACAGGTTTAAATTGGTTTCCTGCAGGATTTGCAGCAATTCAATCTGACTTAAATTCATTGCTTTTTTGATCCGTGAGAACGATGTTGAATAGCTATTTTATCAATTTTTTAGATAATCACATCTAATCATATCGTTTTATTAAAAATAAATGGCGAATTAAGATAGGTTCCAACAGCAGACAAAATGGTTCGCTTATCCATTTGATGCCTGCCGGTGTCATTCAACAGTGCTTAAGACTCGATACACAGGAACGTACGGGTCGCTCCTCCTCTTGCCATGGATGTTTCCGGGCGGGCTTTAGCCCGCCTTTTTTTTAGTTTGGACCGATTTAGCGAAGAGACCAGTTTATGCCTTTACAACAGTTAGTGGAATACTTCAATGACAGGTTCGAACATGAGCATCACTCTCGTGTCCGGACTTTTATTCTGGAAGACGGCAAGATCAACGGCCTGTTCGGGCCGATCCGTATCGGCAGCCTTTTCCTGCCGATACGCCATGCAGACCGTCCTGAAGAAATTGCCGGCCATGCGGCGCAGATTTCCGTTTCGACCTATGAAAGCCACCAACAACAAACGTTTGAGATTGAAAATCTGCTGACCGACGCGGTAAAACAGCCCGTCGACTTCGAATCCATCATCAATCTCGACCGCCTATGCCGCACGGTGCACATGCTGAACTATCTGCCTCTCACGCATTTCGACGGCGTGCTGGTGCTGGAAGTCGACCCCCGGCATATCTTCGGAGTCAAACGCGATCATGGCGTGTATTTCGAGGAAGTCATCGTCAAGTGCGGGCTGGCCACGCACAATGTCGTGATTTCAATGACCGTCAACAACTTCTATTCACTGCATCCTGCCCGGTTGCTTGAAGGCCTGAATAATTATCGTAATCGCGGTTACCGCGTAGCGCTCAACCTCGTCTCGCTCTATGCAGCCCACAATGTGCGCGATCTGATCACCAAACTGGCGCCGGATTACCTGCGCATCAACGCGCCCAAGCCGGACCGGGACGCCACGGGCGGCACCGCCATACTCCAGGCCCTGAAAAACCTGAAAGCATTGGCTGACTCGGTCGCAGGACAAGCCATTTTGCAGCAAATCGAGCGGAAGGAACAGGCTGCACTGGCCGCTCAGGCCGGATTCGATCTGGTCCAGGGCGGCTTTTACGAGGCGGCTCAGAGCGGGCCGTCCATAACGAATCCAAGCCAAAGAGCTCTGACATATGCGGGTCTTTACTGAATTTATTCTCGGTGCCGTGACCGGCATTTACCTGGGGTGGCTGCTTAAATTTGAAGAGACGGCTTACTTCGTATTCGGTGATCAGGTTAATCTGCCAACGCTCGCACAGGGCGTGCGCATCACGCGCATTTTTATTATCGAACGCCAGGGTTTGTTCGATCGCGGCCGCGAAAATAGCAGTTACTTTGGCAAACTGACCAACAAGCCCGCAGCCCCTGCAAACTCAATCTTATCTATCGGTATATGAGATAAGTTCATCTAATAATATCGTTTTATTGAACATAAAAATTTCACTAAGATAGCTTCCAACAGCAAAACAGCTGCAAATGGTTTCTTCTAAAGGACTACCTATATTGACTCTCATTTCATGGATGCTCTCGGGCGGGTTTTCAACCCGCCTTTTTTTTGCTCGGAGAAAATTGGCGCTAGACAGCGGGCATGGCATGACGAAGACTCGACTTTCATCAGCTCAAAACCTGACCAGACATTCTCCGTTTTTTAAAAATGCTGTCATTTGGATTCAAGTTAATACCTGATGTTGCGCACGAATCGATCTCTGTGCTGTTTTACTACATGCCTGTACACGGGTGCTTGTCCTAGGCCGAATACCCAAAAAGGCACAAGTACCCAAAGGGCATAAATGAATTCGACCCTGCAACGGCGTAACATCAGTTAATAGATTTTTCATGGATAAAGTTTATAATCCCGCAGGCTGTCCGGGAGCGCCGGCATTTCTAAATTCTGTTTCTTAATCAATATAACCACCGGTAGCACTGCGGATAATAAACAATGACGGCTTTATTCAATCAATGGGGTAACATCCTCTTTCACACCCGAAATGTGCTGTTCCCTGTTTTTATCGCCGCACTGCTGTTCTTTTTTCCGCCCGTGACCATTGGCACGGCGCCCAGCGATTATTTTCTGGCGATTGGCCTGTTGCTGGTAACGGCTGGCCAGGCTTTGCGGATATTAACTATCGGTCTGGCCTATATTGTCCGCGGCGGCAGGAACAGGCGAATTTATGCTGAAAATCTCGTGACGGATGGCGTCTTTGCGCATTGCAGAAACCCGCTTTATGTGGGCAATATTCTGATTGTCATCGGTTTTATGTTCATCTCCGGCAACACGGCGGGCATCATCCTCGGCTCGTTGGGCTTTATGGCGATTTACCGGCTTATCATCTTCAGTGAAGAACGGTTCTTGGCTGAAAAGTTCGGCCAGGCCTATCTCGACTTTTGCACCGACGTGCCGCGCTGGCTGCCCCGGCTTAAAGGCTTGCGCGAAACAATCGGCCATTATGAATTTGACTGGCCTGCGGTTGCCGTTAAAGAATACGGCACCCTGTTTACGTCGCTGATGATTGCACTGGGATTAGTCAGCTGGAAACTTCAGCTTGCCGACAGCCTGACTCAAAACCAAATGCTTATCATAACAACGGACATACTGATCGTTTCAGCATATACCATTGTGCGTTTTCTAAAGAAAACCGAACGTCTTAGATCAATGAGATAACCGAATCAATTAACAACATATCATGACAAAGAGCAAATCAATGACACAGGAAGACCGGATCTTTCAACAAATCAATCGTGTGGAAGATTTTACCTTTGATGAACGCGTTGCGACCGTGTTTGACAACATGGTCTCCAGGAGCGTGCCTTTTTACAGCGAAATTCAGCGCCTGCAATCAGATCTGATTGTGGAGTTTTTATCGGCGCAGGACGACGGCGTAGTTTGTGATCTAGGCTGCTCAACGGGAACAACCATCGAGCACATCATCAATCACCCCAAATGCCCCAAAACAGCCCGATTTGTCGGTTTTGACAATTCCGAGCCCATGCTGGATAAGGCGCGCGCCAAATTGTCGGCTGCCGTTGCAGAACAAAGCGTATCTCTGCAGGCTGCCGATTTAAGCGATTTGCCGGCATTGCCCGCTTGTGATGTGGTGATTCTCAACTGGACTTTGCAATTCGTGAGGCCGATTGGCCGGGAGCACCTGCTTAAAAATATCTATACTGCGCTTAAACCGGGCGGCGTGCTGTTTTTATCGGAAAAGATTTTAAACGGCGATGCCGCCTTGAATCGTCTTTATATTGATCATTATCTGGAATTTAAAAAGTCGCAAAGCGGCTATACCAACGAAGAAAACCAGCGCAAGCGCGAAGCGCTGGAAAATGTGCTGATTCCTTACCGGCTTGAAGAAAATTACCTTTTACTGGAGCGGGCCGGCTTTAAGCGCATCGACACTTATTTCCGCTGGCTTAACTTTGCCTGCCTGATCGCCATCAAATAATTCAGCGGGTTTAACGTTACATGCCTGTCTTCAATTGTTATTCGGACATTCAACCAGCTGAGCAATAGAATCCCGCTGCCCTCTCTGGCCGGTTTTCTTAAATTGTCCTTCATAAAAAGGCGTATAGGGCGGGTTCCGGGTGAATCCGATAGCGAAACTGACGGCAAAAGCGCCCAGTTAACGTCAAAATGCGGGCGCAGAATGTCCTATGGTTTTTGAGCGAGCGTTCGCAGGTAATTGTCCGCAGTTTCAATCAGAAACTGCGGACAAAACCAGTCAGCGAATTCCTTTTCATAAAGTTCCGGATCACTAGACCTGACACTACAAGGCCAACCGCAAGGTCATAATCTCCAGAACGGTAAGGCATGCCGCCGGCCCGCATGATATATCATCAGTCAATTGATCTTTGATCACCGTTTTCTGTCTATCAGGTTTAAATAACTGATGTTACGCACATGCGGTTTCATCTCGTCTGCCGCACCGGGCACCGGCGCTTTTAACGGCGGTTCCTCGTTCCCACGCTCCTGCGTGGTAACGCATACCGAGCTTGGATACGACGTACTGCTCTCAAAGCTCGGCATCGGTTCCCACGCAGGACCGCGGGAACCAGCTTCGTAGGGTACGAGACTGTGAAAGAATCCAGCCGTTCTCAAGGCGGCCAAGTATAAT
>CAYPJI010000116.1:0-6939 GCA_964411045.1 uncultured Methylobacter sp.
GCGCCGGTGGTGGTGGTGATCTCCATCATCGCCAGCCGCGGCGCCAAGGCCGCCGGCTCTGGCCGCCCGCCCATCGTGCCGGGCTTTCTGGTGGGCTTCATCGCCCTGGTGGCCCTGGGCTCACTGGGTTTCACCACCCCGGCGTTCACACAGGCCGCCACCGACGCCTCGCGTGCGCTGCTGGTGGTGGCCATCGCCGGTGCCGCCATGCGCACCCGCCTTTTAGAGACCTGTAAAATGAATGATAACTTTTCCAAGCGCCACGGATTTCGTCAAATTCACGATGTCCCAATCACTATACGTAATGATGCGCCTTATGAGCTTAGGGGTATCGTCCCCCAGCTCGCATATGAATGCGGTTTCCGTCCAAAAACACTCCGTCCTCTTGTCTGCAAAACACTTCGCAAAAGACAAGATGACAACAACTGGACGGATTATCCAAATATTGATGAAGAAGTTCGCTCTCTAGTTGACGATTGTGAGTGGTACCGTGTTTATGACGTTTTGGAAGTCATCGCTAGCGAAATGAGGGAAGAATCGTATCCATATGACTATGAAAAGTTCGAAACCGAAATTAACGACTATTTCGTCGAAAACGGCATCGGCTGGAAGCTTTTAGATGGAAAAATAGAAGTTCGTGGGGCCGAGGTTTTCGAGCAATCACTACGTCAAGCGGAAAGTGTACTTCAGGAAGCAGGCTTTTCTACCGCAAGGAATGAGCTTCATGAGGGGTTGCACGATCTGTCACGTCGCCCATCACCCGATATCACTGGTGCGATTCAGCACTCGATGGCCGCACTTGAATGCGTTGCCCGCGTCGCCTGCGGTAACGAAAAAGCTACTCTTGGTGAGATAATAAAACGATATAGGGATGTAATCCCGAAACCACTCGATGAAGCTATTACCAGGATATGGGGCTTCGCCTCAGAAAATGCTAGGCACATAAACGAAGGTCGAGAGCCTTCCTTCGAGGAAGCAGAGCTTGTGGTCAGTATTGTTGCTGGTGTTTCTAACTACCTTGCCAAAAAGTATGAGATGGATAGGTAGCTCACCGCCACAACCTCTTAAACTGCGGCAGGTTGGCTACCGTATAGCAGAGGATGTGCAGAATGTATCAATGTCCTAAATAGTTTTGAATAAAATTGGTATCGGCTACTTAATCTGCCAGCACCTTGCCGATTTTACTTGGCTATGTATTTGTGAGAAATGCTTGATCGGAAGTTGATTTGCTAAAAACAAGCCAAAGAGTACGTGGAATCATTTTTGGTATTCTATTATTTAAATTTACAATTGTGAGCCCCCTCCAGATATAAGGATCTTATGAAAAAAAAAGAACGGTTGGTCTATTATTACGATTTATCAATTTCCGCAAAATCCAGGACTTTTGAGGCACCAAAGCCAATCTCCGTTAAGAAAGCATTTGAGTTAATGCAGCTTGTGCCATTAGATCAACGATTTAAAGAGCTATCAAAAGGGCATGAGTTCCTTTATGTATCAGATTGGGAGTGGACTAATGACATCATCAGCATTCTTATCAATAAATCCGATAAAGGAATGTCTGACCCAGTTTTTACCGTTCCTAAAGAGAGAAAGCGACGAACTGCAGAAAAGCTGGAAGAAGAAGGGCAAGATTTTTCTATCCATATGCTAATTCAGCTACCTAAAAATGATCTTAATCCAGCTATTGTTATTACTGAATGTTGTGCCGGGTTAAGTATGTCAACTGTTAAAAAACTATTGAATCAGTTGCTTATAGAAGCGAAGAAAATTTCATCTGATTATTTTGTGCAAGTGCATCCTGATGGTGCATTAAATAATAATGGGAAGCCAAAGACGTACAGTGTTAACTTTAAATGTGAACTTGATGGGCATATCTCCAATGAACTCAAATATGATTTGGACCATGGAAAAGTTCAGGCTATTGAGTTGATAACAGAAAAAGAACAATTCACTCATTTTGATGAAGAAGGCTACATTCAAGAGAGATGCAAAACACTGGTTTTAAATCTTAAAGATGAACAGCATCCTGTTATGGATAAATATGATCGTATCGTAAAAGTATTCAAACAAAACAGTAATGAATATTCTCGGGCTAAGGTAAGATTCAAAACATCAACAGGACTTTCAAGAACAGTTAAAATGGATACTATAGAAGGACTAGCACAAGCTTATGTAAAAAAAGAAAAACTAGATGGATTTGATTTAGACTTAAAATCTTCTTATGACAAATTCAGCCAACCAATCCTTGCAAAAATGAAGGAATTACTTCTTTCAGGTGCTTAATGATTAGGCATCTTTTGCGTCCTCTATCTTATCTTTTCATTGAGCACAAGCTCAAGTGGAAAGTAGATTGGCTTTATCCATTTTTACTGGCCATACTATCTACCTCTCTGCTATTTTGGCTGAAACAATTTGCACCGGTAACTTTATATGCAGATGGTGGGATAATTGTGAAGATACTAAATTTTGTACAAGTACTACCTGGCTTCTATATTGCTGCATTAGCAGCAATTGCTACTTTCAATAAAACCGATATTGACAAAACAATGCCCGCCCCGGCTCCAAAGATAGATATTATGGTACAAGGGCGAAACGTTGCTATTGAATTGACCAGAAGGCGTTTTTTGTGTTCAATGTTTGCTTTTCTTACGGCAGAGAGCATAATCCTTATTGTGCTTGCAATCTTCGCATCATCAGCCTATGTATCGATCAAAGCAATTATCCATGAGCCATGGCAAATTTGGGCGTCTGGTCTATTCACACTAACGTTCTTTTTGCTCTTCTGGCAAATGATCGTAGCCAGTTTTTGGGGATTGTATTATCTAGGCGATAGGCTCCATCAGCCAGACCCTTAGACTATTTAATACATCCTCTCCAGCACACTTGGCGTTGATGCCTTGCCCCCACCGGAAAAGCGCAACTCCACCAGCGCATCCCCCGGCCTGAGCCAGAATTGCACCACCACCTCGCCCTTGGTTGTCAGATTCGGGCATCCGCGCAAACCAGGGGTTTAGGGAGCATTTGTACGTTTATGGGAAGCTTCCCATAAACGTACAAATGCTCCCGTTAGTCCTAATAGTCATGCTGGACAGTGAGTACAATACAATAAAGAAATTAGTTACTACCCGATGCTTGGACACAGCGTTCAGCAATGGTACGCAAACAAGGATCAAACTTACCAGTGGAAATTTGCTCACCAATGGCTGCACATAGACCGCTATTTTTGTCACGTTCATTCATTTTTGCCGCACCATAAGTAGCCAACAAAATTGGGCCTAAAGATAAGCTAACAATATAAGTGCGTGAAGGATTTTTCGGTTTTGCTTTGTTTTTTGCTTTATTTAATCTTGTGTTGTCTATTACTTTAAATTTAATTTTTGAGTTAGTTATATCTGGCAATTCGTACTCTATTTCACTAATCTCAATTTTTTTGGTCTTGAGTTTTTCCTTCAAGCCGGACAGCCTATCCCTTATCATTAATAATAATCGCTGATCTGTTGGTGCATCGGCGTTTGTAGTTGTATCCAATTTAGATGGGGGGACCGTAAGGATTCCTTCGTAAATGAGTAACATCCCGGATTCCGTTACATTTGGAATGTTACGTCGTAGTCAATCGGCTCCAAATCCCGCTCCCGCAGCTCGTACTTGCCAAAACGATTGGCGTGATGCGTCCGATATGGACTAAACGCAGCGGCCAATTCTGGCGTTAACTTCATCCCCTCGGCTTCCAGTTCTTTGAACGCCTGCGTCATCGTATGGCAGTTGTGGAAAATCATCAGATTGGCAATCAGGTGATTGTACTTGATTATCTTCAACTGATCCTCGCGCACATTTTCCTCAATGGTGTCCGATCCGAAATACGCCCACTGCGCAAAGTTGTTGAAACTTTCACACTTGTTTTGCGCTGCCTGGATGACCTGGCGCAGCGCATCGTCGCTGATATATTCCAGCAGGAATATGGTGCGGACGACCCGGCCCAACTCACGAAAGGCGAAATACAGTTTGTTTTTCCGGCTTGCAGTACCGAGCTTGCGCAAGATGGTCGATGGTTGAATACGCCCGGCACGAATCGATTGCGCCACTTGCAGCATGTCCGGCAAATGACAGGCAATCAAATCCCAATCGATGGCATCCTTGGTAAACAGGTCATCAATATGTTTATACACTTCGTCGGCACTCGGGCGGAACCATTTCAAATCTTTCCAGTTGCGAATACGTGGCATCAGTTTGATACCCAGCAAAAAAGCCAAGCCATAAACCGGTGCGCTTTGCGCCTGGGTATCGCCATGTACTGTGTCGGGCTGGATATCCGACTTGTTCTTGGTAAGCCCATCCAGGATATACACGGCTTCCCAGACGCCGCAGGGAATGAAATGCGAAAACAGTGCAATATACGTGTCGCTGACATGGTAATAAGCAATGCCACCGTAACCACCGTAACGGATATGCCGTTCCGACAGTAAATTATTTTCATACAGATTCCATTGTGTACCGTCTGCCGCCGCGCGTTTTGTATCGCCCCAATAGCGCGGCAGTTGAAATTGGTTGTACGCATTGATGGTCATATAAATAGCGGCCTCCAGTTTTTCCGTCGTGACTTGGCGTTGATTGACGAATGACACCTGCCGCGCACTGACATCGGCAATATTCTTGGCAATTTGCGTCGGCCCCAAGCCAGTACCATAGGCGAACACCGTCAGAATCTTGCGCCGGTCTTCCTCCTGCAGCTTACTCTGGTGGCCACTTAACGGGCCGAAATGCTTACCCCAGCCAATCCATTGCAGGGTATCGGCAAGCACGTCCAGCAACGAAAGCCCCATGCCGTCGAGTTTGCGCCTTAAGGCATCATCCATCTGCTTGAATCCGGTCGGCAGCTCTTTTTTTTCTTGCCGGCCAAGCTTCGGCCTGCCATTAATGATCTTGAAATAGGGATTGTCCTGATAAGTCTTGTCGGCCTGTTGTGCCGCCTCTGTCAGCAGGGTGCGAACATGCTTGATAAAGGCCTCGCTCTCGACTGGCAAGCCTACTTTCTCGCCATAATCCGCGCGTGTCCGTTCGCATTCCTCCATTGGCACCAGTTCCTTCCGATGGTCTGAATACGCATCGCTGCCGATCACGCAAAGGTCGCCCGATTTCAGTTCCCCAACCATTTGCGAACAGACGCAGGCTTCGAACTGGCGGCGGTTGATTCGGGTCGGAACCGTATCGCGCTTGATCTCGCCCGTCACCAACTTCCACCATTTTTCGGGAATCCAGTCCAGATCATCCGCCGTCAAGGCTATCTTGCCTTTGCCCTTGAGCGTCAGCCACTTACTTTGCCGTTGGCTGTTCTCTAACATAAAAGCCAATGACCGCTCAAAACTGGCGTCCTGACTGGTCGATTCCAGCTTTAACTTGCTCAAAATTCGTAGCAACGCTGCTCGCCGTGGCTTGAAAAACTGCCAGACAAAACGGAATTCGTTCCTCCCGCCGTATTCAGCATGCAAGCGCGAGAATTCGCACAAATCCGGGCGAGCCGTGACCGTTTGACGAACGCCTTTCAATTGTTCATCTGCTGATTGGGTAGAGTTCAAGAGCGTTTCCAGCATCGCAAACCGGCGCAAAATCTCATCGGTCTTTTCTTGATTGTCAGCCAGATATTTTTCCAGGGCTTCTTCGGCGCTGTGTAACACACGCTTCATCTGTCTACAAAAGATATTGCAGAGATCATCGGTCACAAGCGCCAGACGTTGCCGGATCAAAGCCAAGGCAACGGCGTAGCGCTTGGCGGCTGCCATATCCATCATGCTGGCGGCATCGAGACTATTACCCTCCAGCGCCCATTGTTTGATTTTGATGACCGGTATGGTTTTTAACAGGTCTGCATGACCGGCTAACTCGGTCAGACGGTCATAGCGCTCGACCAAATCGCGCATGCCATCCAGGGTGGGTTTGGCGGCATCCTTCTTGATATCATGCCAAGGACTCACGCGGCGGGGATCATCGCCCACGACAAAGAGTTTATCGAGAAAAATCCGGCCCGCATCTCCCAGGGCATCGTGAATTTGTAAGTGCAGCGCCTGGTTCGTTGCAATCCGCTCGGCACGCGCTTCCCGCAGCAAGGTGTCGAATGCCGGCAACTCGTACCGATGACGTACCAACGTTTCGATGCCGATATTGATAATATCGATGACATCTTCCTTGGTCAGCGCCGCTTCGGCAAAAGTTTGTCGCATCAGCGCCTTGCCATTGTCGCCGAAGGGTTTGACCGCCAAAAACGTCCGCACCGCCGACAAGTGTTTGCGCCTGGCCTGAGAGACGTCGTACTGCCGCAAATTCTCCCGATCATAAGGTTCGCCCAGGCTGGATACGACATGTTCGGCAATGGCATTCGGTACTTGCTCGGAGGTTACAAAATAGCCCAGCCGTTGATAGGTTTTTAAAAGCAGGGCAAATCCCGAGCGCGTGGTGCTTGAACGAGTGGCGCTATCGCAATAGGCCCGTTCGGCATCAGTTACCGTGTAGAAACGTTCCAATTCTGATTGCGCAAGTCGGCTTTTGAATCGGGGATAGGCGGTATCGCTGGGTTGCAATGTTGAAAACCGGAAAGTGGTTGAGTATGAGAAAAACGTCCGTTTATCTTGTACGCTAAAAATCGCCCAAACACGGCAAAAAATATACAAGAAAACCCATTGAGAAAATCAAAGCAATATTGTACCTTTGCCTTTATCTTTTCTTGCACTATTTGTTGATCATTATGCTGGTTGGTTATATTCGGGTTTCAAAAAGTGATGGCAGCCAAACATTGGAACCCCAACGGGATGCCTTATTAAGTGCCGATGTTGAAGAGAACCGTATTTATGAAGACCTGGCTTCCGGCCGTAAAGATGACAGGCCGGGACTTACAGGGCTACCTCATTAAAAAACCTGTTCCAAAATGTCTTTTAATACGGCGTTATT
>CAYPJI010000117.1:0-6936 GCA_964411045.1 uncultured Methylobacter sp.
TTGCAATGCCAGCCGGATAATATCTTCACAACTTTTATCTTCCGTGCTGATGCCTTGCACCATTTTCGCGGCGTCCTGCGGCTTGTAGCCTAATGCACATAAAGCGCTGATAGCTTCCTGCCTGGGATTGCCGATCTGAGCCATTGAAACATCAACCCGCACCGGCGCCGCATCCCCTAAATTCGGCAGCCTGTCGCGCATTTCAATTATCAGCCGTTCGGCGGTTTTCTTGCCTACGCCCGGCAAACGAACCAGAGACTGTATGTCGCCGTTCAGGATGCTTTGATGAAACTCTTCTGCGCTCTGGCCTGATAAAATTGTCAAAGCCAGCTTGGGGCCGACGCCGTTGACCTTGATCAGATTCCTGAACATCAGCCGATCGGCTTCGGCTGAAAACCCGAACAGAATATGGGCATCCTCGCGAACGACAAGATGCGTATGCAGCTGGACTTCTTCGCCGATGGCCGGCAAGTTGTAAAAAGTCGTCATCGGCGCTTCGACCTCATAGCCGACGCCGTGCACATCGAGCAGCAGCATAGGCGGCGCTTTATGCACCAGCTTGCCGCGTAAAAAACCTATCATTTCAACGCTCTCTGCTGCAAGCGCAGCGCAGTCTGCCGGTAGTGGGCATGACAAAGCGAAATCCCCAGCGCATCGCTGGCATCGATCTGCAACTCGCCCTGCAGATTCAGCAGAATTTTCACCATGTGCTGAACCTGGAGCTTTTCGGCGCTGCCCTTGCCCACCAGCGCCTGCTTAACCTGGCGGGCGGCGTATTCGAACACCGGCAGGCCCGTGACCTGAACCGCGCAAATGGCCGCGCCGCGGGCTTGCCCGAGCTTGAGCGCGGAATCGGCATTTTTATGCATGAACACCTGTTCTATAGCCATTTGCTCAGGTTGATATAAGTCGACAATTTCCAGAATACCGTCAAAGATTTGTTTGAGCCGGTCAGGGAAATAGTCGGCATTAATGCGGATGCTGCCGCTGGCTATATAGCTATAACCGCGCGTCGAATGCTCGATAATGCCGTAACCGGTAATTCTTGAACCAGGATCTATCCCCAAAATACGCGTCACAATGAATGGTGCCTGCCAGTAATAATTTCAAGGCTGAAAAGCCAATATGCCTTATGCCCTTTCAGACAACTGCTCCATGATATCGTTGCTGATATCGGCGTTGGAGTAGACGTTTTGCACGTCGTCCAGGTCTTCCAGCCGCTCTATCAGACGCATCATTTTCTCTGCGGTTTCGGCGTCGAGCTCGGTGTTGGTTGACGCCTGCATCGTGATCTCGGCATTTTCAGGCTGAAAACCCGCTGCAATCAGGGCATCTTTGACTTCCAGGTAATTTTCCGGCGCGGTCATGACATCCTTCGAGCCGTCATCGTTGCTCACGACGTCGTCCGCGCCGGCTTCCAGGGCGGCTTCCATCAGCGCGTCTTCATCAACTGAATCGGCATAAGAGATAATGCCAACCTTGGTAAACATATAACCCACGGAGCCGTCGGTACCCAGATTGCCGCCCGCTTTGCTGAAGGCATGGCGTACTTCGGCAACGGTGCGGTTGCGGTTATCGGTCAGGCAGTCAACCATGACCGCCGTGCCGCCTGGACCATAGCCTTCATAACGCACTTCCTCGTAGTGAACGCCTTCCTGCGTGCCGGTGGCTTTTTTGATGGCGTTTTCAATGGTATCGCGCTTCATATTGGCGCCCAGGCCTTTGTCTATCGCCGTCCGCAAAGACGGGTTAGTCGCAGGGTCGCCGCCGCCGGATCTTGCCGCTACCGAAATTTCTCTGAGGATTTTAGTGAAAAGCTTGCCGCGCAAGGCGTCCTGTCCGGCTTTGCGGTGTTTGATATTAGCCCATTTACTATGTCCAGCCATTGTCTCTCTCTAGTAACAGTTTAAAATTCATCAATTTTAACATTCTGTCCGGCGCTAATCGATACACTTTATAAAATATACGGCAGAACGTCGGTCAATGAAGGTCCGGAAACAAAAACATCGGCTTGTTCATGCACAATAGCCCGGTCCATCACGCCGCCGAAGCCGATCACATAAGCGCCCGCCCGCTTGGCTTCTATGTCGGTCTTGCCGTCGCCAATCATAACGACAGAGGCTTGCGGCCTGCTTAACTCCCGGCAACACTCAGCCTTGCCGCCTGTCCTGGCTAAAGGCGAAGCCTGGTCGTAGCCGCGATAGCAGCCTTCTTCGTCAAAATAAACATTGACGGCATGCACATGGCTTTCGGCCAGATCCAGATACCGGGCCAAAGGCAACAGCGCCTGCCGGATGCCGCCGCTGATGATATGCAGTTCCTTGCCTTGCGCCGAAAGCATCTCGAACACCTCCTCGGCCCCCTGGACGATTTCCTCAATGTATAAATCCGCCAGCCAGTCGATGCTGGACTGATCCGGCCTTACCAGCGCTAAACGTTGCCCATAAACCGCTTCCAGCGGCACCTCGCCGTTCATGGCCGCCTCGGTCAGCCTGGACATTTCTTCACCCAGCCCAATGCGCCGGGCCAGTTCGTCTATGCCTTCCACCCAACTTAATGTGCTGTCACAATCAAAACAAACGATATTGAAACTCATACTCTGAACTCACAAATTAATCTGTGTCGCTTTATGCACGGCTGCAATGCCACACAGTTGCTGCAATAAGTCATCCGTCAACGGTTTGGAGACGCTGATGACTGCCATGGCCTGATTCTGGTCATCGGCCGTACTGACTTCCATTCTGGAGATATTGATATCGGCATTGCCTAGTACGGCGCTGATAGCCGATATCACGCCCGGTTTATCATCATGGCGCGTAATCAATACGGTACCTATGGGCACGACTTCAATATCGAACTGATCAATGGAAATGAGGCGCGGATGGCGACCACCCAGCAAGACGCCGGCCAGCGTAATGCTTTGGTCCGCGTAATGCCCAGCAACCTTGATCAGCGACAGGTAGTCCTGCGTTTCCTGCGTTTTTGACTCGATCAGGGAGATCCCTTGGCGACGGGCGATATTTTCGGCATTGACGCGATTGACAGGCGCCGAAACCTGTCCGCTCAGCACACCAATCAGTGCCGACACAGAAACCGGGCGCGCCTCGACCTCGGCTGCCCTGCCGAACAGCGCCACCTCGATTTTTTCCAGCGGCTTGGGGGCCAGATTAACCAGCACCTTGCCCAGAATGTTGGCCAGCGTCATAAACTCGCTCGCCCGCTTCAGCTCTTCGGCCGACAGTCTGGGCAGATTCAGAGCGTTGACCGCCTCGCCGGTTTTCAGGAAAGTCACGGCCTGCCGCGCGATCTCCACGCTGACTGCAACCTGCGCTTCCGTCGTGGAGGCCCCCAGATGCGGCGTAAATACGATATTATCCAGTTCCAGCAGGGGCGAATTGACGGGCGGTTCATGTTCATAGACATCGAGCGCCGCGCCGGCAATCTGGCCATTCTTCAAGGCATCATACAACGCCTCTTCATCGATCAATCCGCCTCGGGCGCAATTGATCAGCATGGACTCCTTTTTCATCATGGTCAGCTGACTGCTGCCTATCAGGCCGCGCGTCTTCTCGATCAGCGGGCAATGCAGGGTCACATAGTCGGCCTGGCTCAACAGGTCGTCGAGTTCCACGGGCTCGACGCCCAGTTCCTCGAAGATCTCCGGCGTTACGAACGGATCATGCGCGATCACATGCATTTTCAGGCCCAGCCCGCGCTGGGCGACGATACGGCCAATCGTGCCGAAACCAATGATGCCCAGCGTCTTGTGCGCGACTTCGGAACCCATCAGCCTGGAGCGCTCCCATTTACCGGCACGGATCGAGCGGTCGGCGGTTGGCAGACGCCGGCTCAGCGACATCATGTGCGCGACAGCCAATTCGGCTGTCGTCGTGGCATTGGCATCGGGCGTATTCATGACGATAACGCCCTGTTCCGTGGCCGCGGCCAGATCGACATTATCGACGCCTATGCCGGCGCGGCCTATCAGCTTCAGGCGCTTGGCGGCCTGTAAGACTTTTTTAGTGACTTTTGTATCGCTGCGTATCAGCAGCGCGTCATAGTCGCCGATAATCTTGCAGAGATCGTCTTCATTCAATCCTGTCTCGATATGCAACTGCATATCGGATTGATCATGCAAATAATTAATTCCCGCTTCTGCCAACTTGTCCGAAATAAGAATTTTTTTCATAAGACAATCTCCGGAAGACTACGCGCTAAATTGATCTATTGAATTACAGCTTTGTTATAATCCCGATATTACCAATAGTTGACATTTTAGGATAATGAAAATTAAAGACTGGCTTTTAGGGTTATTATTACTGGTGTTGATTTTGGCAGGACTCTGGGTAGGCCTTGGCAAAACCGTGATGCCGGCGCCCGATGCGACTTTCACGACCATTACCGGCAAAAAAATCGCTTTAAATGCGCTGCGCGGCAAGCCCGTGCTGGTCACATTCTGGGCTACCGACTGCCCCGGCTGCCTGGAAGAAATCCCGCATCTGGTCGATCTTTACAGAAACTATCATGAGCGGGGACTGGAAATCATCGCCGTTGCCATGTATTACGACCCGCCCAATCACGTCGTCAACATGACCAAAGACAAGTCGCTGCCTTACGAGGTTGCTTTGGATTTGCAGGCCGAGCATGCCAGGGCCTTCGGCGATGTCCGGCTGACGCCGACCACCTTCCTGATCACGCCTGACGGTTCGATTGCGCTGCAGAAAATCGGCGCGTTCGACCCTGACGATATGAAAACCCGCATTGAAGCTCTGCTGAAAGGATAAGCCATGCTCTGGTTAAAAGCATTTCACTTGATTTTCATGGTCACCTGGTTCGCCGGCTTGTTCTACCTGCCGCGGCTGTATGTCTATCACGCCATGAGCGATGACGAAATCAGCAACGCGCGCTTCAAGATCATGGAGCGCAAGCTGTATTACGGCATCACGACACCGGGCATGGTCCTGACCTTCGTCTTCGGCATCTGGATGCTGATCGACTATGCCTGGGCCTTATACGGGACGGCCGGCTGGCTGCATACCAAACTGGCGCTGCTGGCCTTGATGGTGGTCTATCATGTTTTCTGCGGGCTCTGGCTGCTCGATTTTAAATACGACCGCAACCGTCGCAGTCATGTCTTTTACCGCTGGATGAATGAAGTGCCGGTGCTGTTTCTGCTCGGCATCGTGATTCTGGCCGTCGTGAAACCATTCTGATGATGAACCGTCCTGTCGTACTCTGTTTTTCCGGCCACGATCCCAGCGGCGGCGCCGGCGTGCAGGCCGATATCGAAACCCTGGTCAGCCAACAGTGCCATGCCGCCAGCGTCATTACGGCGCTGACCGAACAGGATACGCACAATGTCAAAAAGCTGATTCCGCAAAAGCCGGATGACATCATCAGCCAGGCTGCCACGCTGTTGGCCGACCTGCCGGTCAAAGCCATCAAGATCGGTCTGATCGGCCATCATGACACGGCCGCCGCCATTCAGACGGTATTGACCGGCCACCCGCAGATTCCGGTCGTGCTGGACCCGGTGCTGGCGGCGGGCGGCGGCGCCGAACTGGCGAGCGAAAAGCTCATTGCGGCCATCGCGGACCTGTTGCTGCCCTGCACCACCATGCTGACGCCCAACAGCGAGGAAGCGCGCCGGCTGACCGGCCTGAGCGACCTGCATGACTGCGGCCTGGCGCTGCTCGATAAAGGCTGCGACTATGTGCTGATTACCGGCACGCATGAAACTTCGCCTGCGGTCTGCAATCAACTGTTCCATGACGGCCGCCTGCTCGAAACCTTTACCTGGGATCGGCTGCCGGCCAGCTACCACGGCTCCGGCTGCACGCTGGCATCGGCCGTGGCCGGCCTGATCGCGCAAGGCCTCGACCCGTTCCAGGCTGCTACGGAAGCCCAGGATTATACCTGGCATGCGCTGGAAGCCGCCTATCAGCCCGGCCAAGGCCAACACAATCCCAACCGTTTTTTCTGGATCGACGACTGATGAAATTTCCGCAGACCGGCCTCTACGCCATCACGCAGACCGACCACAAAACCATCGATACGGTTATCGGAGAAGTCGCGGCGGCGCTCCGCGGAGGCGCTGCCGTCGTGCAGTATCGCGACAAGAGCCCCATCGATGCCGTACTGCTGGCCCGCGAACTGGTCAAACTCTGCCATCGCCATGGCGTGCCGCTGATCATCAATGACGATGTCGAACTGGCTGTTCAAGCGGGCGCCGACGGCGTTCATCTGGGCAAGGAAGACGGTCATCTCGCCGAGGCCAGAAAGCGACTGGGCGCGAACACCATTATCGGCGTGTCTTGCTATAACTCGGTCGAACGCGCTGTTGAAGCCGAAAGAGAAGGTGCAACCTATGTGGCCTTTGGGCGCTTTTTCCCGTCTTCGTCGAAGCCGCTGGCTGCGCCTGCGCAGATCGAAACACTCAGTCAGGCTAAATCCATGCTGCGCATCCCTGTCGTGGCCATCGGCGGCATCCTGCCCGGCAACGGCGCGCCCTTGCTGGAAGCCGGTGCAGACCTGCTGGCCGTCATCGGCGGCATTTTCGACCATCAGCCAGAACAATCGGCCCGCGCGTATCTGCCTTTGTTCAAGGCCGAGCCCGTGCTGCCATGAAATCCGGTCTCATTGGTCTTATTCTGCTGCTGCCTTGCGCCGGCATGGCCGACGCTCCGAAACAGCGACTGGACGAAGGCCGGCAAATTGCATTCGACCGCAACAAGGGCAATTGCCTGGCCTGTCATGCGATTGCCGACGGCGAATCGCCGGGCAATATCGGCCCTGCGCTGGCGACTATTCCAGGCCGGTTTAAGGACAAGCAGCAATTGCGCGAGCAGATCTGGGATGCCACACGCTTTAACCCCGAAACCAGCATGCCGCCGTTTGGCAAGAATCACATCCTCGACGCGGAAGAAATCGACAAGG
>CAYPJI010000118.1:0-6832 GCA_964411045.1 uncultured Methylobacter sp.
CTCAGGCCGCCCGCGTCTCGCCGCCCAGCAAGGTCAGGATCTCGCCCGTGATGTAGCTCGAAGCCGCCGGCGCCGCGAAAAAGGCCAGCGCCGGCGCCCGTTCAGGGCCGGATCCGGCTGAGAGCCGCTGCCAGCAACTGCACGGCCCGCCGGGTCCCTCGCCCTGGATCAATTTGATAGCTTTCTCTAAACGGTTATTTAAAAAAAACTCAGATTGGCTTATTCTGGTTGATTGATTATTCAGATCAGTATTTGTCTTATGTACTTTTCAAACAGTAAATATTGGGATTTAGGTGCGCCGATTGCCGGTATTTTACTGGCTTTATCATTTGCTCCGTTTAACTATACTTATTTAGCTCTTCTGTCACTGATTTTTTTGTTTGCGTCCTGGCAAAATGTATCATCCGGACGGGCACTGCTAAGAGGCTATTTATTTGGCTTAGGCTTATTTGGTTTAGGCGTATCATGGGTCTATATCAGTATTCATGACTTTGGGGGAGCTGACCTGCTGAGCTCGATTATACTTACGAGCTTATTTATTATCGTTTGGGCATTATTCCCGGCATTATGTGGATATCTCTCAGTAAAGTTAATGCCGCCAAATGCTAATATTTTTCAACTTTTGACAATTCCTTTTGTTTGGGTACTCGTAGAATATGTACGAGGATATCTGGTGCTTAACGGATTTCCATGGTTGCAAGTCGCATATTCTCAATTGGAAGCTCCTTTAGCGGGTTATATACCTATTGTAGGCGGATATGGCACTAGTTTTTTATTAGCATTTACTGCATCCTCTTTTGTAATTCTGATATTTTATAAAAAACATCTTGTGAGATTAACCGTTATTATTGCTGTGTTATGGAGCATGGGCAGTTGGCTGCAGGCTGTAGAATGGACTCAAGATGTAGGCAATCCTATCAAGGCTTCTCTAATTCAAGGTAATATTTCTCAAGATCAAAAATGGAAATTAGAGAATAGAAATCGCATTCTGCAAAAATATAAAGTATTGACAGAAGAACACTGGGATTCGGATGTCATTGTTTGGCCAGAAACCGCAGTACCTGCTTTTCTATCCGAAGTCAATGAGTCTTTCTTATTGCCACTGAAAACGGAAGCGGCAAAGAACGGCACTGACTTGATTATCAGTATTCCCATAAAAGAAACTTTACAACATGAAAAGTATAACGCGGCTATAACTTTGGGTAAAAATGATGGTATTTATCGAAAAAGCCATTTATTACCGTTCGGAGAATATCTGCCATTACAGCCGTTGTCAGGATTTATGTTAAGAATATTGGATATTCCATTAGCTCATTTTTTACCTGGAAGAACAGATCAGCCATTATTAGAAGCAGGAGGCTATACGTTTATAACCTCAATTTGTTATGAGGATGCCTTTAGTGATGTGAGTATTCGAGGCTTGCCGGAAGCAGCTTATCTGGTTAATATGACAAATGATGCTTGGTTTGGTGATTCATTGGAGCCTCATCAGCATATGCAAATTGCAAGAATGCGGGCAATGGAAACGGGACGTTTTTTATTGCGGGCAACAAACACGGGAATAACTGCAATTGTCTCGCCTAAAGGAAAGATTATCAATCAAGCGCCTTTGTTTGAAACAACGGCGATCAGTGGAACTATAATTCCTATGGGAGGAATGACGCCATATGCCAGACTCGGAGATAGGGTGATTATAGGTGTAATAGGGCTTTTGCTTTTGATTTTGATTGCGTATGGCAATGTTTGCCACAAGGTCGCTAGGGAAGACTTATTATGACACGTAAACACTGCCCTCATTTTATTGAAAATACTCAGGAGTAACAGGCGAGAGAAACTCCTGAGCAAAAAGATTAGTTACTGTGAATTTCTGCGTGTAATGCTTTGAATTCTTCAGTCAATTTATGATTAGGGGCATAATGAATCAATGGCCGGGCTTCTGTATGCGATTCCCTGACTTTGATCGAAGGCGAAATCATTGCCGCCAGTACGGGTAATCCTTCCTCGACAAGCTGATCAACTAATTGACGAGGCAAATTCGCCTGTTTTTGGAATTGGTTGACGATGATGCCTTCAATTTCAAGATTTTGGTTATGGTCGGCCTTAACTTCTTTCAAAGCTTGCATTAATAAATATAACGCTTCTCGGGCAAATGTATCGCAATCAAAAGGAATCAAGCATTTATCCGCAGCAATTAAAGCAGATTGGCTATAAAAGTTGAGAATGGGGGGCGTATCCATATAGATCGCATCAAAACCCTGCAATTTTTCCAGCGCCTCTTTTAATTTAAAGATTTTATAGCGCGATTCCAGGCGAGCTTGTAAGGGTTCAAGATCAGGATGAGAAGGAATAACGAATAGATCTGGGAAAGGCGTTTCATGAATCACATTTTCAAGCCCGGAAGTATTGCCTCCGAACAGGCCAAGACTTAAGCTGTCTTTAAAAAAGTGAGCAATAGTTTTTTCGCTGTCACTGACTTTCTTGCCGAGCAAGTATTGGGTGGAATTGCCTTGAACGTCCAGATCGATCACTAAAGTGCGTTTGCCTTCCACGGCACTGATGGCGGCTAAATTGCAGGTAATCGTAGATTTGCCGACTCCGCCCTTCTGATTGAAAATGACCCTGCGCATGTTGTTATTCCTCATGGAATCAAATAGATAAAACTCATATTATAAGGCCTAGACTGGCAATATCAAAGGCGGACAAAGGTTTTACCGTGACAGGCCGGGCATTCGGGAATTTCACTGGTCGATTTAAAGGCAATTTGCTTATCGCATTGATCGCAAACAAACGTTCCAGGCCCAGTGATATCGCCGGTATGATAAGTGTTTAGCTCCGCCAATTGTCCTAGTTTTGCAAGTTCAAGGCGGGTTTTATCGGCAAGGCCTAAAAAAGCATCCAACGCGAAGTTTTCAATCAGCTCAATATCAAATTTAAACCACTCCGAGAGTGACTCGGTGTCTTTTGTTTCGGATAGGCCATGCGCGGCATGCTCAATATCGCGTTTCACATAATCCGATACTTGATCGATTTCATCTTTGGTCAAATCGGTGGATTTTCTGGTTTTTTCTTTCGAAATTTCCAATGCATCTGCTAACGAATGGATGGCCTCATCCATGGTTTCATGCAAATGCTTCATGAACTCGTTATAGGCGGCGATAAATTTATTTTTATTCATGGTTCAACTCCTGAAAAAGGCGCTTTAGATTTAAGCTTCTGTGCGGTATTCTAACGCTTTTGATTGGTAAAAGACGAGAAGGATGCAAGAAAATTATAAGCCGTTAGTTATTGAGCAAGAGGTACAAAAGGCCTGGGAAGAATCGGGTGTGTTCAACGTGTCGGAATCTTCGGCTCAGGAAAAGTATTATTGCTTATCCATGTTCCCTTATCCCAGCGGCAAGCTCCACATGGGGCATGTTCGTAACTATACGATTGGCGATGTAATCAGCCGTTATCAACGCATGCTGGGCAAGAATGTCATGCAGCCTATGGGTTGGGACGCATTCGGTCTGCCAGCGGAAAATGCGGCCATGAAGCATGGCGTTCATCCCGCCGACTGGACGTATGACAATATTGATTACATGCGCGACCAGCTAAAGCGATTGGGCTTCGGCTATGATTGGAACCGGGAGATAGCGACCTGCGATCCGTCTTATTATCGCTGGGAGCAGTGGTTCTTCATTAAGTTGCTGGAAAAAGGCCTGGTCTATAAAAAGACCGCACCGGTCAACTGGTGTCCGCATGACATGACCGTGCTCGCTAACGAACAGGTCATCGACGGTTGTTGCTGGCGTTGCGATACCCCAGTGGAAAGAAAAGAAATCGCACAGTGGTTCTTGAAGATCACGGACTATGCCGATGAATTACTGCAATCTTTGGAAACATTGGATGGCTGGCCGGAACAGGTCAAAACCATGCAGGCTAATTGGATTGGCCGCTCCGAAGGTGTAGAAATGGATTTTCAGGTGGCAGGTATGGAACTGCCTTTAAGAATTTATACGACCCGGCCTGATACCCTGATGGGCGTTACCTATCTGGCTGTCGCGGCCGAGCATCCGCTGGCGCAGAAAGCCGCCGAAAACAAGCCTGAGCTCATGGCATTCATTAACGAGTGCAAAGTTATGGAAACGTCCGAAGCGGCCATGGAGACGATGGAGAAGCGCGGCGTGGATTCAGGCGTCAAAGTCATCCATCCGGTAACCGGCGAGCAGGTTCCGGTCTGGATTGCCAACTTCGTTCTGATGGGGTACGGTACCGGAGCTGTCATGTCTGTGCCTGCGCATGATCAGCGCGATTTTGAGTTTGCTAAAAAATACGGCATTGCGATCAAACAGGTAATTTTTGCCAAAAATGGCGAGAATGACGACTGCATGGATGCAGGAGGTAGAGCAATGCAGGGAGCAATTGCCGACGACTGCTCAGAGCAGGCTTATACCGCTAAAGGCGTCTTGCGCAATTCGGGCGACTTCGACGGCTTAACATCGGAGCAAGCCTTTGTTGCGATTGCAGAAACACTGGAAAAAGCCGGCAAAGGACAGCGCAAAACCAATTTCCGCCTGCGCGATTGGGGGGTCTCTCGTCAACGTTACTGGGGAGCGCCGATTCCAGTCATCTATTGCGATGATTGCGGTACGGTGCCAGTTCCTGAGCAGGATCTGCCAGTGGAATTGCCGCGTGATGTCGTGCTTGATGGTTCGCAATCACCTTTGGTAGCGCATCCGACATTCTCCCATGTGAATTGCCCGACTTGCGGAAAAGAAGCGCGCCGTGAAACTGATACTTTCGATACCTTCATGGAGTCCTCATGGTATTTTGCCCGCTTTGCCAGCAGCGACAGTACCAACAGCATGCTCGATGAAAACGCCAAGTACTGGCTGCCGGTCGACCAGTATATCGGCGGTATCGAACATGCGATTTTGCATCTGTTATACGCGCGTTTTTATACCAAGCTGCTCCGTGATGAAGGTCTGCTGGTTTGCGATGAACCCTTCAAAAAACTGTTGACGCAAGGCATGGTGCTGAAAGACGGCAGTAAAATGTCTAAATCCAAAGGCAACACAGTCGATCCGCAAGCCTTGATTGATCAATACGGCGCCGATACGGTGCGTTTGTTCATTATGTTCGCAGCGCCTCCCGAGCAATCCCTGGAATGGTCCGACAGCGGTGTCGAGGGAGCATTCCGATTCCTTAAACGGCTCTGGAAACAGGCCTATTTGCATATCAATGCCGGCGGTTCGACCCAAAAAGTGGACAAGCAGGCATTGACCGAAGATCAGCAGGCTATCCGTCGGCAGTTACATCAGACCATTCAAAAAGTGACGGATGATCTTGGCAGACGCTATACCTTTAACACAGCCATTGCCGCCAATATGGAGCTGGTTAATGCACTGTCCAGATTCAATGATGAGTCCGAGAATGGCAGGGCGGTTCGCCAGGAAGCATTGGAAGCGATCGTGTTGATGTTATCGCCGATCGTGCCGCATATCTGTCATCAGTTGTGGCTGGATTTAGGCCATCGGCAGGCGGTTGTCAGTGAATCATGGCCTGAAGTTGATGCAACGGCTCTGGAATTGGATTCGTTAGAGTTGGTGATCCAGATAAACGGTAAATTGCGCAGTAAAATTTCCGTTTCAACTAGCGCTTCTAAGGAGGAAATGGAAGCCATGGCGCTGGCTGATGAAAATGTTAAGCGTTTTATTGAAGACAAACCGGTCAAAAAGGTCATTGTTGTGCCTAAAAAGCTGGTCAATATCGTAGTTTAAGAGATGTATTTATTGACGAAAAAATCGGTCATTTTCATTATGGCCTTGTTATTGAGCGCGTGCGGCTACCATTTACGCGGCGCGCTTGACCTGCCAACGGGCATGAGGCATGTTTATCTGGATGGCGGTTCAGCGCCGTTGCGGGAGCAATTTAAGCGTACATTGAAATCCTCTTCTGGCAAGCTTGCCAGTGCGCCAGAAGGAGCTGGCCTGACCATCAGGATATTTGGTGAGGATTTTAACCGGCGGGCATTGTCATTGGATGCCAAAGGCAAGGCTGAAGAATTTGAATTGTTCTATCGGTTGGAATATGAAGTGCTAGGTTCAGGCAAGTCTGTGTTGATGAAGAGGCAGCCAGTCGAGATAAGGCGTGACTACTTCAATGATCAGCAGGATATTATGGCTAAGGATAACGAAGAAGCCGTGATCCGTAATGAAATGTATCAACAGGCCGTGCGCACGATAGTCGACCGTGCGCGGGTTGTACTGGAGGCGAACGCCAAATAACATGCGTTTAAAACCCGAGCAATTAGACGCCGAGCTTGAAAAGGGCTTGGCGCCTGTTTATTTTATTAGCGGCGACGAGCCGTTGCAACTTGGCGAACTGGCCGATGCCGTCAGAGAAGCCGCAAGACAGGCTGGCCTTTTGACGCGCGAGGTTTTCTCGGTCGAAACGGGGTTTGAATGGAATGATTTGACGGTAGCTGCCGATTCATACTCCATTTTTTCAGATAAAAAAATCATCGATTTAAGGTTGCCTTCGGGCGCTCCGGGAACAGAAGGCTCGAAAGCGCTGATCGCTTATTGTGAACGCCTGCCGGCCGATACGGTTTTGCTCATTACGGCCGGCAAGCTGGCCAGTGCTGCATTAAAGACGCGCTGGTTACAGGCTCTGGAAAAGGCCGGGGCAGTCATTCAGGTCTGGCCTCTGGAGGGACCGGATTTAATCCGGTGGCTGCAGCAAAGAATGCAGCGGCGCGGACTCAGTACTGATCCGGAAGGGCTGAAAATACTCGCATCCAGGATTGAAGGCAACCTGCTCGCCGCCGCTCAGGAAATAGAAAAACTCTATG
>CAYPJI010000119.1:0-6724 GCA_964411045.1 uncultured Methylobacter sp.
CGCCTGACAGTCATATGGACAGAAGCGATGAAACGGCGGCTGATAAGGTTTTATCAGCCGATATATTTACACAGGCATTGAAGCCATGTATTTAATGTTTAACGCGTAGCCATAGGGGGGACATCGCGTCTCGTTTGTCCGACATAAAGCTGTCTGGGACGGCCGATTTTCTGTTCCGGGTCCGATATCATTTCATCCCAATGCGAAATCCAGCCTACGCTGCGTCCCATGGCAAACAGGGCCGTAAACATATTGCTGGGGATGCCCAGGGCGCGAAGCACGATACCTGAATAAAAATCGACGTTCGGGTACAGTTTTTTCTCGATGAAGTATTCGTCTTCCAGCGCAATGCGTTCCAGTTCCAGCGCCAGCTTGAACAACCTGTCGTCATGCAGTCCCAGTTCATTAAGCACTTCATGGCAGGTCGCCCGCATTAATTTGGCGCGCGGGTCGTAATTCTTGTAAACGCGATGACCGAACCCCATGAGTCTGAACGGATCGTTTTTATCTTTGGCTCGTTTGATATAAGTATCGATATTCGAAACATCGCCTATTTTTTCCAGCATATTCAATACCGCTTCATTGGCGCCGCCATGCGCAGCGCCCCACAGACAGGCAATTCCCGAAGTAATGCAGGCATAGGGATTGGCGCCGCTGGAACCGGCGAGGCGCACCGTCGACGTGGAGGCATTTTGCTCATGATCGGCATGCAAAATCAGGATTCTGTCCAACGCCCTCACCAGAATCGGGTTGGGGTGAAATTCCTCACAAGGCGTGGCCAGCATCATGCGCATGAAATTTTCTACATAAGTCAGCTTGTTTTGCGGATACATGAACGGCAGGCCGATGCTGTACTTATGGCTCATGGCCACTATAGTGGGTATTTTCGCGATCAGGCGGATGGCGCAAAGGTCGCGGTCTGCCTTGTTATTAATATCTAAAGCATCATGATAAAAAGCCGATAAAGCGCCGACTACGCCGACGATGATGGCCATCGGGTGGGCATCACGGCGAAAGCCTTTAAAGAAATTGGTCAGCTGATCATGCACCATCGTATGCTTGGTAATAGCATCTTCAAACTGCTTCAATTGATCATTGTTTGGCAGTTCGCCGTTCAACAGCAAATAGCAAACTTCCAGAAAAGTGCATTGTTCCGCCAATTGTTCGATGGGATAACCACGATACAACAATATGCCGGCTTCACCATCAATATATGTTATCTTGGAAGAACAGCTGGCTGTCGAAGTGTAGCCCGGATCATAGGTAAACATACCTGTGTGTTTATATAGTTCCTGAACATCGATGACATCGGGCCCCGTAGTGCCCGATAAAACAGGCAGCTCACATATGGGCTGAGTCTCCTCATTAACTAGGGTAACTCTGCGCTGGTTAGTCATGGTACTGATCTCCATTATAAAAATGTTACTTCATGACGGTATCACAAAGCTCAATAATGTTTAAACAGAAATTACATACCCAGCTGTTTGACCTATTTAAAGAATGATAATTCGAAATGCGGAAGGATAATGCTCAGATGAAATGTCGTTTACTGAGGAAAAAATAACAGCAGACTATCTCGTCTTCTCACTGCCCAATGCTGAAATCAGGGGATAAAAACTGTTTTAGTGAAGGCTGTGAAGTATGGCTAAATTTCAAATAGGTAATTGAGTTTTCTTTGTATGGCGAGATTGCCGTAATTCCAAGTAAACCGTAACATAAAACCGATAAATAAAATGATTGAAGCTATAAGCATACTCAAAATAAAGCTGATAAACACGATAACAGCCAGTAAGCTAAACAAAGCGTTTTTGCAGAAGTCATACATTGGAAAACCTCACCAAATTAGTCAAAGTTTACTATTTGTGCCGGCTAACAGTGCGAATCAATTCGCACCTACACTGCAACTGCATCGCAATAAAACTAAAACAGAACATAGATCGATTCGTGCGTGACATCAGATGCTTAAGGTAATTCTCCAAGCTGAAGTTCCAGCGCTATTTAAAAAAGAGACCGGTTTCCAAACTTAAAGAGTAATTAACAGCCGTTTTAGTTTCATTCTCTTCATGGATATAAACTGCGCCAAATACATATTGTTTTTAAAAAATCACGCCAAACTGTGATTGAACAAAGCATGAGAAGCCGAGATCCCGGTAAGTGAAAGATAACTCTATCTGTCTCCCTCAATTGTAAAAGTCAAAGATTAGCCCAAGTAGATCATTGCTCTGAAGGTGGGTCTAGCCAAGATTGAGTTCATGTAGTATTGATTCGATATTTATTTGACAGTAGGCTTGGGCTTTCCTATAGTATCGATTCACTACCAAGTGAGAGGGTATTTATGAGGGCGGTAATTTCCATCATGTCTTACTGGTTTAGAGCAAAGCAGAATGTGACTAATGCCAATGATCGTGCAATATCAGGATGAAAACGTTCTCTTTGCGGAAATTACTGGAACATAAATAAAAAGATGCTTCAAGAATGATATTGGTTCCGGGACAGGTTAAATTTCGGAGCTTTTTCATTAACTGTGACGCATCCACAGACAACTGATAAATATAAAGGTGCAAAAATGAACGATGAATCACAAACAAAAGATAAATTCTGGCTGTATGTTGGCGGCATAACATTTGCTTTATTGACGGTTTTGATCCTGGTTAAGAAAAGCGAGGATGATAAGTTTGCTCCGATCAAAGAGCAAATACAAGAAGAAGCTGCCCTTATGAATATTCGCGTTTTAAACTAAATCCCTGGTGCACAGAATGTTTTAGTGATCTCCGTCTGCTGTTTTTTGCAGTAAGGCGGTATGTCATGGTCTGAAGGCAACACAATATAGAAGATATAGCGTATCAACGATCGCTTAAAATAATAAATAATGAGGAGAGAATTATGAAACTTAACTTGATAGGCCTAATGGCGGCATTATCGCTTTTTTCAGGCGGCGCATCGGCGACAGAGTATATTTACAGGGATCTTATGGCCAATACGCTGCCTTCTGCAAAGTGCGAAGCAAAATCTGCGGCGGTTAATACTGCCTCGAAGCAATATAATGTGAACAGATACAGCAAGAAGTTCTGCCAAACACAAGGATATGGCTGGCATGTCGAAGAAGTGAAAAATCTTGGCACGCCCGTCTGTGAAGAATGCACGGATGGCCCCAACAAAGGCTTGGCTCAATGTCATTTGGAAGATATGGTCGTTACCTGTAAACGCATTAAGCCTGGTTCAGTAGGCATGTTACCCGGAAAAGGCTAATAATACAGACGAATGGCAAGAGATCCGGATGGGTCTCTTGCTCATTCTGACGGTATAAATCGGGCGCTGCTTCAGCACTCGTTTTTCAGATATCGCTTGAAAGCTTTGTCATCTTGAAAAGGACATGGCTCTTCTGCAAACAAGTAAGCGGCGTTGCGCTCAGTGAGTCCAATCGTGCCAAAATTTTCCCCAGATTCCGGCCAGCAAATAGATAACGAAGAAAAACTTCGAAAATACTGCCTATTCCTCCAGTTGTTGTCGTCGCAGTCATGCCGTTTCGTTTGCTCAAATCCGGCAATTTATAATATTTCTGAGCAACCATAAACATTAGCATAACGCAATCAAAAACCTATGCCTGTCCAACATGCAATACAGTTGAGGCATGGCCCAATTGGGCTGTCATCCAAATTCAATGATTAGAAAATCTTCATCGTATTATTTCTTGATATAGTCATAACGAACTTCCTGAGCAATGCTATTTATCAATGCTGGTTTATAGGCTGTGCAAAAACTTAAGAAACATCGTTGTGGCATTTGTGCGATAATTTAAGGTTTAATTATTCATAGGACCGGTTGTGTCCGAATTATTCTGATATTGAAAGGAGTAACACATGACAGCACTGGTTGGCATCATTATGGGCTCGACCTCTGACTGGGAAACCATGCGCTTTGCTGCGGAAACGCTTGATCGGCTGAAAGTGCCGTATGAGGCTGAAGTTGTTTCGGCGCACCGGACGCCGGACAAACTGTTTCAATATGCTGAAGCGGCAGAAGCCAAAGGCCTGGAAGTGATCATCGCAGGCGCCGGCGGCGCCGCTCATCTGCCCGGCATGACAGCGGCGAAAACCGCCATTCCTGTTTTAGGCGTTCCTGTACAGTCTAAAGCATTGAACGGCATGGACTCCTTGCTATCGATTGTTCAGATGCCTGCCGGCATTCCGGTCGGTACATTGGCTATCGGCAAAGCAGGCGCCATTAATGCGGCTTTGCTGGCGACGGCCATTATCAGCAATAAACACAACGAATACCGTACGGCATTAAACGATTATCGACGCGAGCAGACTGAGATAGTGCTTGAGCATTCAGATCCTCGGGAGGATATGGTATGAAAATAGGGATTCTTGGAGCCGGGCAGTTGGCGCGCATGATTGCGTTAGCAGGTTATCCGTTAGGGCTCGATTTTATTTTTCTGGACCCATCGGCCGATGCCTGCGCCAACAAACTGGGCGAGCATCTGCATGGGGATTACAGCGATCCTGCCTTGCTCGCGCAACTGGCGGAGCGCGCCGATGTCGTCACTTATGAATTTGAGAATGTGCCGGCACATGTCGCCGAATTTCTGGCGGCGCGGACCCAGGTGCATCCGGCCCCGAAGGCGCTGGCGGTTGCTCAGGACCGACTCATCGAGAAAAGCTTTTTCCGCGAAATCGGCATTCCGACTCCGGCTTTCGCGGCTGTGGACAGTCTTGAAGATCTGAAAAAGGCCATGTCGACTATCGGTTGGCCAGCCATTTTGAAAAGCCGTACCCTGGGCTATGATGGTAAAGGCCAGTCCGTGCTCAAGTCGGTTGACGATCTGGAGTCGGCCTGGGAATCGCTGCAAGGCGTGCCGGCTATCGTTGAGGCTTTTGTGCCATTCAAACGCGAAGTGTCCATTATTGCAGCACGCAACGTTTCAGGCGCTATCGCTTTCTATCCATTATCTGAGAATTTGCATCGCGGCGGTATTTTGCGGATTTCGGAATGCCGCGATGGCGATGCGCTGCAAAAGCAGGCTGAATCTTATGTTTCTACATTAATGGAAGCGCTGGATTATGTCGGCGTGCTGGCGTTGGAACTGTTCGACGTGGATGGCAATCTGGTCGCCAATGAATTCGCGCCGCGCGTGCATAATTCCGGCCATTGGACAATTGAAGGCGCCGAAACCAGTCAGTTCGAAAATCATCTGCGCGCCATTCTGGATCAGCCATTAGGCTCTACGGCGCCGGTCGGCAAGGCGGCCATGGTGAATTTCATCGGCGGTCTGCCGGCTAACGACGATGTTTTGAAGATTCCGAACGCGCACCTGCATCTCTATGACAAAGCACCGCGGAAAGGTCGAAAAGTCGCCCACGTGACAGCGCGCGCGGAAAATTCAGAGAGGTTGTCAGACCTGGTTAGAGCATTAACAACGCTCGCCGATCAGGTTGATGATTCATAACTATCCGGCCTCTTGCCGGCTGCGGCGGCAAAGCCGCAGCCGGCAAGATTCCTCACGCAGGGTGAATCCATTTATAAATCTGCCGTGCCGCTGGCCAGCCAGCCTCGGGCTTTGGCAGTAATGGCCGTCACGGCCGGGTGCGATACTTTTCTCAACATCGAAATGGCGTAGAACCGAACGGTTAAATCGTCAGCCTCGCCAATGGGAATAACTTCGCATTTATCTTCTATTTCTTCTTTGATGGCCGTCGGTAAGGCAAAAATGCCGATGCCGGCCTGGCCAAATTTCTCCATCAGTGCGCTGTCATCAAACTCGCCGGCAATGCGCGGATGAATGTGTCGTCTGTCAAACCATTGCTGAAGCTGAGCCCTTATTCCACTGGCGTTGCCCGGCAATAACAACGGGGCCTTATCAAGACAATTCGGGAATGCCTGCTCAAACGTGTCTACCAATTTCGGTGCGGCAAAAAAAGTCAGCGTCGATTCCCCGATCGGTCGGCAGAAGCCCCGAATATTAATATCTGCAGGTACCTGGCTGTCTGAAATGACCAGATCCAGCTTGTGCTGATCCAGATCGCCCAGCAGCGAGTCAAGATCGCTTTCATGGCAATTGATGCGTACCAGGGCAGGTATATGCAAGGCTGGCTCCAGCAGGCGATAGGCGATGGATTTAGGCACGACGTCGGCAATGCCTACATTGAATGTCAATACCGATTCGGTAGGCCTATCGTGAACTAAGCTCTCCAATTCGCTGCCTAGCGAAAAGATTTCATCGGCGTAAGTTAAAACTCTGTGCCCGGTATCGGTGAGCTCGAGATGGCGTCCTACACGGTCAAATAAAGCCACACCTAGCGTTTCTTCCAGTAGGCTTAGTTGTCCACTGATCGTTTGCGGAGTCAGATTCAAACGCTCGCTGGCTCGGGCAATGCTTTTTTCCTTGGCAACCATCCAGAAGTAATGGAGATGCTTGTAATTAATCATAAATATTGCTCAGTTAATGCTCTGATTCCAGTCAATTAGAACATGATCACTAAATAATACTCGAATGATTTTTTTTATATTCAACAAATTTGATGCATTGGCAGATGTCTGCTTCTTTAAAAAAGCATAAAAGTTCGAGTATTTCGATCAATTAATAAAAAATATCCGACTTTTTATTTGGTACAGTAAGAGGTAAGTTAAAAGCTCATCTGGTAATACTCATGTTAGGAGTGCAGTATGCAAATTGATATTCAAGCCCGAAACTTTTCCTTGACCGAATCGTTGAAACGTTATG
>CAYPJI010000120.1:0-6701 GCA_964411045.1 uncultured Methylobacter sp.
CAGAATTTTTATTTTTTGTCCGGGACGCAGAGCCTTGCCTATTGTGTCTGAATTCCATTTGCGGAGGTCTGTAAGCGAGACATTGAATTTCCGGGTAATTTTCATCAATGAGTCGCCCGGCTTGACGGTGTAATGGATCAGGCGGAATGGGTTTGGTTCTGCAGAAGACGAGGTAACAAGCTGTTGCTCTCCGCCTTTAATGATGAGTTTTTGGCCGGGTGTCAATGAACTTGCTATAGTGAGTTTGTTCCAGCTTGCGATATCTTTGCCGCTAACCGAAAAATTTTGACCGATTTTCCAGAATGTATCGCCTTTTCTTACAGTATAGGTTCGGTTATTCTGGAGGTGATTTTTAGATGCTTTGGCGATAATCGGGGAATTGGCTGAATTTCTCGATGAAGGAATTTTTAAAAACATGCCGGAGTGAATAGTATTGCCGGCCAGATGATTGGCCTGGCGAATGGCTTTAGTCGTTGTGTGGTTCCGGGTGGCAATCGATGTGAGCGTTTCACCTGAGCGAACCTTGTGGCGATTATAAGCAACTTGAGTGACCTTCTCGTCATGGGGAGCATGAGGTACTCGTTCTTCATAATACCGACGCTGGGCGACCCGGTCTTCATCGGGCAGCATGGCCAGGTTTCTTTTGAATGACTGGGCCTGGTCAATAGGAACCAATAAGCGGTGAGGACCTTCAGGCGCAGTGGTCCAGCGGTTAAAGCCGGGGTTTAGTTTTAAAAATTCTTTAAGCGGGGTGTTGGCCAATTGAGCGGCTTTATCCAGATCCAGTTGAGATTTGATGTCGACGACCTCAAAGTAAGGCTTATTTGGAATATATTGCAAAGGAATATGGTATTCGTCGGCATGGGCAAATAATTTGGCGATAGCCAGCAACCGAGGAACATAGTTCATGGTTTCTTCCGGAAGGTTCAAAGACCAGTAATCCGCCGGCAGGGATAAGTCTTCATTCCTTTCGATGGCTTTTCTTATATTGCCTTTTCCATAATTATAGGAAGCCAATGCGAGCAGCCAATCTCCATCAAACGTCTCATTCAGCTGTTTAAGAAAAGTAGTGGCGGCTTTGGTTGATGCATAGACGTCGCGCCGGCCGTCATACCACGAGTCCTGCTTGAGGCCGAAGAGGCGGCCCGTAGCCGGTATGAACTGCCAGAGGCCTGAAGCAGCGCTTTTTGAATAGGCTTCCGGTAGGAACGCACTTTCAACTATTGGCAGTAATGCCAATTCTCCAGGAAGATCTTTGGCTTCAATTTCATTGAGGATAAGATGCATGTAGGGTTCTGCCCGCTCCTGAACCCTGGCAATATAATCGGGGTGCTGCAGATACCAGTTTAACTCGCGGTCTATGCGTTCATTCTCGATTTCGGGCAATGCGTATAAGGACAGTAACCGATCCCAGACGCTGACTCGGGAGTTTAATGATCCTTTAAATCTTTTTTTAGATAATGGGGTGTGGTGATGGTATACGTAATTGCTGTCTTCCTGGCCTACAAGCGGCGGTTTTTGACTCACACTAAAGGTGGCTTTAGGGGTCTCTGAGCAACCTGATGCTATTAAAAGGATCAAAAAAGATAAAAAATTAACTGACCTGTTAAAATTGGTATGCATCATCTAACCTAAGGTGAAGTCTAATGGTTTAATATCTTATTATTGTACAGCTTGTCTTCCTTGAAAACCATTTAAAGCCATGAATTGTTGAGCTAGATCAATGAAACGCGATTTTTTGTTTGCCTGCTACGAGACTCCCAGGGGCAAGCTGCTAAAGCAGCTTGAAGAATGCTATTTGCGGCGGGCTATTACCGTCAGTTGTAAGCAGACTATTTTGCAGATCGGCGGGTTAGGCTGGGAAAATCAATTCATTGATTGTTCTTTATACAAAAACTATACGGTGCTCGATGCCAAAAATCTGGGCAGTAATGAAGCAAGAAAGATTCAGGCAAAGTCATATAATCTACCGCTGCAAAGCAATAGCATTGACATGATAATACTGCCGCATTTATTGGAATTCGACGCCAATCGGTTTCAGACTATGAGGGAAGTGGAGCGCGTTCTGAAGCCGGAAGGCTTGTTGGTCGTGCTGAATTTTAATCCCTGGAGCTTATGGGTCAGGTATCAGTATTTATGGGATAAAAAGATGGCTGACTCCTGGCGTGGACATTTTATTTCCAGGGCGAGAATATTAGACTGGCTGAAGTTGCTGAATTTCGAAGTAACGCTCTCATCAGATTTTAATCTGAATTCGGTGAAATCGACGAATGGCAGGTTGAACGCCAACAGACATGCATTTTCGGCGGCGGCATATGCGGTGAAGGCGATCAAACGCCGTTATCATTTAATTCCTTTAGCTCCTGTGGAAAGGACAAAACCTCAATTGGTCTTTGCCAATTCAATGGGTTCACCAACAGAGTCAAGCCAACATGACTGAACGCGTTATTATTTATACCGACGGCGCCTGCCGCGGCAATCCAGGACCTGGCGGATGGGGTGTCATCCTCAAATACAAAGGTAAGGCCAAGGAACTGTACGGCGGGGAACTGGAAACGACAAATAACCGCATGGAGCTGACGGCTGCCATACAGGCTCTGGAAGCGCTGACAAGGCCCTGTACTGTCGAGCTTCATATCGATTCAAAATACGTACTGCTCGGGATCACTGAATGGATGATCAACTGGAAAAAGCGGGGCTGGAAAACCGCAGCTAAAACACCGGTTAAAAATGAGGATTTATGGCGCAGGCTGGACGCCGCTATCGAGAAGCATGATATAGAATGGCGATGGATAAAAGGACACTCAGGAGATGAGGGCAATGAGCGGGCGGATGCTTTGGCAAATCTCGGCATTGATTCCTTGATGGCAAGACAGGGTGGCCGTGCAATTGCCCGCTAACAAACCTTCCTGAATTATTTTTTGCCGTCCAGCAAGGCTTTGAGATTTGCAAAAGGATTGTGGGTCGGAATCGATTCGGACGTTTTATGAGATTGAGCGCTATCAAAACGAGCTTCTTCATACCGCGAATGCTCATTATCATGGCAGTAAAGGCATAACAATTCCCAGTTGCTGCCGTCGGGAGGGTTATTGTCGTGGTTGTGGTCCCTATGATGAACGGTCAGTTCGCTTAAGTTCTTATGTGTGAATTCTCGCGCACAACGTCCGCATATCCATGGGTACATTTTGAGCGCTTGTCCCCGGTAGGATTGTTCCCTCAATTCCTGATTACGTCGGGCTTCAATAACAATTTGATTTAATTTATCCTTATCAGGATTGGTCTTTTTAGTGGGCATAGGGTTCCTCGTCAGGCAGGCTATGATCTTTTTTACAATTAGAGAAAGGCATCGTCAAATAAGTACCTTATATATACCTTAATATGATCAGTTGTGATATTTTCCGTTCTTTCATATCTCCATGTGCTTTAGTTTACTTGGATGTACGGTAAAAAATAAAGCATGACAAAGGCGCCGGGAAAGTCCTATTATTTTCCTCTTTTTTTGGCTTGAGTCGCAGCTCAGCTAGCGATACAAGGTTAAAGCATGTCAATTCGTTATATTCCCATTCTTATTTTTTCTGCTGGCTATATATTGTCAGGATGCACAACTACCCGTCAAATTGCTATCGATCCTCCATCAATCGAACCGCATTCTTTCCAGCCTTTGCAGGGGTTTTCGGTTATTGACGGCGATGATTATTATGTACGGCTGATTTCCGAGTTTGATTCCAAAGCGGACAATGTATTAAAAAGCGGCTGCACTGATATTGCGCCATCCTATAGCAAGGGCGATTCATCAGCGGCTCTGATTTACAGCGTTCGTAATAATGCGCTCAAGTTCAACAGTGAAGCCACCGGTTTCTTATATCAGACCGCGACGGGGAAGTGCAATTTCAAGTTCGAGGCTAAAAAACAGTATCTCACGCCGTGGATACGCTTGGATTCAGGCAAGGAGACTATGGTCGACTACAACATCTATACAGATGCCAATAATGATCTGAATTTATCAAAACTGGTCGGCGATGTGAATGCGGCCAGTGGTCTGCTGGCGATGACCGGGGTCGGTATGGGCGTTGCCGTTATGGGGCAGTTCGCCAGCGAATGGGTGAAAAGCAGTCAGCAAGCGGCGCCGGCCGCCGTCCAGGAATCAGTCAAGCATAGTTCGGAATCGCACTCGTTGCCGGCTGCGACTTCATTTTCAGGCAAGACAGGTACGCTCAACCATTCCGTATTCAAGGTTCATGAAGTGTCGGAAGGCGGCATCAATCCGTTTGGCTCGGGTATCAAGCTTCTGGGCGAACTAAAGGTTTATCCTGAAGTTTTGCCGTCATTATTGTTGAAAATGACTGCGGATGGAATTCCCGACGCGCGAGATTTATCGCTGGAGGAAATGTGGTACTCGCCCATAAAATCAACTACAGGCCAGATTACATTGCAGCAATTGATTGAGCAGTCGCAGCATCCGGCAAAGCCGAATTTAAATCCCGACTGGAATAATTATGATGAAGTCGAGAATAATTGTCGGAAATTAAAGCTGGTTTTGAAGGATCTCGGTTTTAATAAGTTTGACCGTAATGCCGTGCTTTATTATTTTCTGGCTAAAAACGGCGATTGGAAAAGCTATAATATATCTCCACAAATGGCCATGGCCGACGAGATCCGGCCCAAAGTGCTGGAAGATTACCGCCGCAAGGGCTTCGGTAATTGTCTCGCGGTTGACGATTATGCCGTTATGAAATCAATGGGTTTATCCGTCAATGCGCAGTCGGACTGGAATTTGATCGGTGAATCCAGGCAGAAAAAGGAACAGTTTTTTACGCCGATGCAATCAGTGGAAAGGCAGTTGATTTCAGTGCTTAAAAATCCCAACCCGGCTGAAATGGCGCGTCAGATGTTCCCTTTATTGACTACTGCAAAGAGTGGTGACGGTACGGTATTGCTACAGAATCATTTGGGCGATTTCGGCCTGGAAGCATTATTGAATCCACCTGCTCCGTTAGCACCTCCAGTCTTAGGCGCGCCAGAGGCTCAAACAGCGCAGCCAGCTTCATCCGCTCCCGCGGTTATTCCCGGAGAAGGAATCATTATTAGCGCGCATCAATTGGCGCGAGTCTTTTCCGGGCTTTCCATAAGCGAGCTGAGCTGCGCTCGTCCTGCGCCTGAACAGCAAGGAAAATCAGCGGAGAATGTGGGGATTTTCTTATTTACTACCAAGGATGGCAGTCCGCGCGCCAAAGGCGGCGCCATAGAGTTTGAATTTTCAAGCGGAAAAATTAACCGCATAGCATTTCAGTTGCCGACTTTCAGGGATTTCGAGCAGGATCTGCTGAATCGTCCTGAAATTGGCGGTTGCCGGATTGATCCGGCTTTTCTGAAGAAAGTGCACTAAAAATTGTCAGGTCTTTATAGAATTTGACAGGCAATTGAAAATGCCTGGCTGTCCCATTTATCAGTGACTAATTCAAGAAAATTGTTCTACATCAAGTTGGATTGTTCCGCATCAGTTAGAATTATTTTGCATCAAGTTAATTCAGATGTCATAAGAAACCAACACAAATCCAAAATTGTCTTTTTCCGAGTAGATTTCAATACATAAGGTAAATAGCGATAGAGTGAAGCTCTTCGGCCTAAATTCTACAGACTTCTAGCTTAGAGAAGCTGCATAGGTTAGAATTGCACAGTTTATTTGTGAGAATTCTTATAGAAAAGACGCAATGGGGGTTTAGTGCGTCTTTGAAATTACGAAACGATAACGCATACAAGAGTTTATAACTACTAACGAGGAGAGCGCTCCGTGAAAACAATAAAGCAACTGCTCGCAGGTCTGATCTTAATGGCTTTTGGCCTAGGGACAGCGCAGGCGGCGTATACGCTCAATTTAATGAAAGGGGTTACAGAGGTCAGTAATGACATTTATGACCTGCATATGCTGATTCTATGGATATGTGTATTCATAGGCGTCGTCGTATTCGGCACTATGTTCTATTCGATTTACCATCACCGTAAATCAAAAGGACATAAAGCGGAACAGTTTCATGAAAATACTACTGTCGAAATTATCTGGACCATTATTCCGACACTGATTCTCATCGGTATGGCCATTCCGGCAACCAAAGCCATGTTGGAGCTGGATGATGTGCAAAATGCAGATATGTCCATTAAAGTCACTGGTTGGCAATGGAAATGGGAATATGAATATCTGGATAACGGTATTCATTTCTTCAGTAATCTGGATGAGGCCAGTAATAAGGCGCGTCAGGTAGGTTCGGACATAGATCCTCGTACAGTTCCCAACTATCTGTTGAATGTGGATAACCCTTTGGTTATTCCTACAAAGAAGAAGATTCGTTTCGTATTTACAGCGGCTGATGTAATTCACTCATGGTGGGTGCCTGATCTGGGCTGGAAAAAAGATACTATTCCAGGCTTTATTAACGAAGCCTGGACTTCTGTTGACAAGCCTGGCGTTTACCGTGGCCAATGTACCGAACTCTGCGGTAAAGATCATGGCTTTATGCCTATCGTAGTCGTTGCAATGGAACAGGCCGACTATGACGCTTGGGTAAAAAAGACTCAGGAAGAAGCGGCAAAAGGACCTGATTTAAGTGAGCAAAGCCATGATGAACTGGTCTCTAAGGGTGCTGCTGTTTACGCGAAAAACTGCGCATCCTGTCATATGGCCGGCGGCGAAGGCGTTCCGGGCA
>CAYPJI010000121.1:0-4788 GCA_964411045.1 uncultured Methylobacter sp.
TGGCGTTCCGCCCCAGTCCCGTATTCCGATGTACCCGAGTTCACAAAGACCCGGTGCTTCTCCCACGACAGCTCGAAGCTCAGGGTGTCGGCATGGGCATGGCCGGGCAGGTAATCGGGTCCAATCCGCGCTAGGTCGGCAAGCAGCGTAAACGGACCTGCTTGCATCCTGACGTAGCCGCTGCTCTCGAGGTGCGTGAGTGGAGAAACGATCCCCGATGAAAGCAAACCCAGCCGAGCAGCGTAATCTCGGAGCTCAGAGTTGCTGGGAGCGATACCGATCGCGGTGTCATTGAAAAAGACCAGGTCATGGTCAGGATGGCTCATAACCTCCAGCCACTTCAGCATCGAGGGAACCCGAGAACGCCAACCTTTCGCAAGATCCTCTCGACCGTACGCTTGTGCAACGTTGATGAGGTCAAGCATGTCTTCTAGGGCTAAAGCATGGTACATAGGGCTTAGTTCGAATTGACCGCCATCTGGCTCGATTTGCTCGGTCACCTCACGTCCTAGGATCGCCAGGCCTTGCTTGAGCCAGCCTGCCGCCTCTTCTCCCGTGAAGTAGCAACCGGCGAAGATCAGCGCCTTGGCGTTGGCAAAGAGATGATTGCCAAGCAGGTGCCATTCGAGGCGGCGTGTAAGCCAGCGAGTTTGAACTGCGAGACTGTCAGTGGCTTCTTCGGACAGAGGGTTGCCCGCCAAAGCCCATTTGATCCAATTAACAATCCGCAGCGATGTTGGATAAGGTTCCCACCCTGAGCCGAGCCCAGGCGAATTGGCGATAATCCAATCGGCGATAAGCCCTTTGTGCCATTCAAGCCGCTCGTCGCGCGCCTCGGCATTGAGATCGTCAAAATAATGCTGATTGTAGCGCCATAGCTTGGCTTTGGCTGGATTGTCCCAACCTAGCTCGGCAAGACCACCTGTTTCATTGAGGAAGCGGAAGCAATCTTGAGCGACAAGGCTGGCGGGACGGCGGGCTGGAGTCCGCCAGCTTCCCGCCGGTTCTCGCAATGCCGGCGCGGTCGATAAGTCGGGGCGCGGCCGCGCCAGCCGGTACCAGAGACGTCCATAAACCTGCACAGGGCGAAGGTAGCGGACGGTACGCCAAAAACGCCCAACATCGGCAAACCGCCTGATCAAGAACCGATCTCGTTAGCCGCTTCAATTGTGACGCGAGCGACCTCGATGAGTTCCATTATGCCGATGGCAGCGTCGCCAGCCCCCGTGACTGAGCGCATGAAGCTGGCGGAACATGCGCTTTGGCCCTTGTCCTGGCGCCATAGGCTCAGCTTCGAGAAGCCCTTCCAGCCCCAGCCGCGCAGTTTGAGGAAGTTATCCAGTTGCAGCACACGCCCGGCGGCGAAAACTTCGACCCGCTCCTTCGGGAAGCCCTTGTTGCCATTGGCCAAATAGTGGACCGTCGCAATGGACCCATCGACAAATTCCAGCGTCAAGCTGATCTTGTCATCTCGGTTGGGCAGCGCAGGGTGCCGCCCCAGCGCAACGACCCTGTGGCCCGTAATGGGATGGCCAACCAAATGGCGTGCCAAGTCGATGAAGTGGCAGGCTTCGCCAATCAAGCGTCCGCCGCCGATGGCCGGGTCTTGCGTCCAGTGATCGCGCGGGATCTCGCCAGCATTGACAGTAATTATTAGGCTTTTGGGCTGGTCGATAGGGTCAAGCAGAGCCTTCATCTTAACCACGTGTGGTGCGAAACGGCGGTTGAAGCCAACCATAAGCTGCTGTTCGGGGCGGGTCTCAGCTTCGACTTTGATCGCGGCGAGTTCATCAAGCGTCAGGCATAACGGCTTTTCGCAAAACACATGCTTGCCGGCGCGTAGCGCTGCCAAAACCTGGTTGGCATGGGCATCGTGGCGAGTCGCAATGACGACAGTGTCGATGTCCTGATTTTCCAGCACCGCCGCGATTTCTGTCGCGGCTTCAGCAAAGCCGAACTTGCGACCAAAATGCACCGCGCTAACACCGCCGCCGCTAACAACGGTGTGCAAATGCGCGCCAGCTGCCTTGAACGCCGGGATAAGGACGCGGCCGGCATAATTGCCCGCGCCGAGAAATCCCACGACGCCTGTGCCCGGCACGGTGTCTTTTTGCTTGCAGGGATCCTTCCGCAGTTCAACCCGCCGCAACGGTTTAGCCGTCTCCGGCCCGGCTTGCGGATAGGTAAGCAGAATCCCCATCGAGGGTGCGCTCGAGGCCAGCAGGACCATCGCTTCGCCACCTTCCTCAATGGTGAAGCGGTGGCTGATCAGCGGAGCGACATCCAGCGCTCCCGCCGACATTAGATCAAGCACGGCCTCGAAATTGCGCTGCTCGGTCCACCGTACGAAACCAATAGGATAATCTTGCCCGCCTTCCTCATAAGCCGGGTCATAGCGTCCCGGCCCGTACGAGCAGGACACCTGAAAGCTCAGTTCCTTCTCGTAGAAATCCGCTCGGTTGAGCTCCAGGCCGACAATGCCTACCAAAACGATGCGTCCACGCTTGCGGCACATACGCGCAGCCTGGGAAACAGGTTCGTTGCTGTTTGTAGCGGCGGTGATGATCACAGCATCCACGCCTCGTCCGCGCGAAAAAGCAAGCGCGCGGGCCAGCACATCCTCGCCCGTAGCCGGATTGACAACATCCGCACCAAAGCCGCGGGCCATCTCTAGTCGGACCGGATCGAGATCGATTCCTAGCACCCGGCAGCCTTGCGCACGCAGCATCTGCACGGTGAGAAGACCGATCATACCGAGGCCGGTAACCACTATGCATTCGCCCAGGGTCGGCTGGACCAACCGAATTCCCTGAAGTCCGACGGCCGCCAGTACGGTAAAGCTCGCCGCATCGTCCGTAACGTTCTCAGGGACCCTCGCACAGAGATTTCCTGGAACGACGATGACTTCTGCATGGTTGCCGTTAGACACAATCCGGTCGCCAGGTGACAATCCGTCGACATGGCTCTCAATCACGCGCCCTACGTTGCAGTAGCCAAGCGCCAGTGGCTGGTCGAGCTTTGTGCGAATGGCGTCGTAGGTCACGGCCAGACCATCGGTGCGAGCTTTTTCCAGCGCCATGCGCACTTTGTCGGGTTGAGATAGCGCTTTTTGAATTAGATTTGCTTTTCCGAAATCGACAATCATTCTCTCAGTTCCCGCCGAAATCAGACTGACATGACTACGGATCAGTACTTGCTCTTTTCCAACGCGCGGCGCAGGCACTTCGACGACTTTTGTTCCTCCATCCTTCAGAGACTGAAATAGCTGCTTCATTTTTATTACCTAGATTAAATAAAATTAATTATTTTTTAATTCAGAAATTACTAACCTTGATTTACCACGATTTGTTTTTTCAATATAGAAAACCTCTTCAAATTCAATAGAAATTTCATTTCCCAATCTTTTTCTTAACTCATCTTTAAGAATATTTATTTCATCAACGCCCCTCCACTTGTTATTTGTTACATATTTTACTGTTATTGACAGGTCTCTTTTTTGAACGATCTGCGCTTCCGAGATGCCGGCGATAACCTCAAATGGCCGCGCCAAGGAAGCAACTCGCCTCCCTCCAGGTAGTTGGACATATTCCGTTGAGCGGCCATCGAGGCTATAAACAAATCTTTGAACATCATCTTTTCCAGAATCTGGAGAAAGTTCGCACAAATCACCCGTATCATATCTTAAAAATGAAAAAAGTTTATTCGAAAATGAAGTGCCAATAATTCTTTTTAAGCCACATTTATCATAATCGATGAATTCGACGTATGAGTAGTCTTCGTCTACGGCCAAACTTCCGTTTGGAAGTTCTGAGAAGTTAGCAACTCCTTCTACCTGACCATAATGCTGAATGGGGGTAATTCCAAAAACTAATTTCATCAAATTAACATATGATTTATTTAAATTTGCAGATCCAATGGTAAGATGATCGATGTCTATAGGTTTAAAATATTTACTATTAATGTATGCCCTACAAAATTCAGCAATAGATGCAGGATTGCCGTGTACCCATTTAATATTGTATTTTTCAAAAGCGGAAATATAATCTTTTATTCGATCCTCAGAAATATGAAAAACACTAAATCGTATTTCATTTCCGGCTTTATTTAATCTATAAGGACGGCTTCTGTCATTTGGAGCAATGATAGGCACAGGAGAAGAGGAAAATAGCCCACACCTCTGACCAAACGTTATTCCGTGGCGCATGCGATACCTCCACCAAACAGCCCACTGGTCAGGCTCGACCTCGGCAGATATTGGAAATTTGAACGGAGCTCCAGATGTACCAGATGTTGAAGCCCACTTGTCATTGTCAGTAATTTCCCGACACAAAAAAGAATTTATATTGTCTCTTAATATAGATTTATTTAAAATTGGTAATTCACTAAAGGATTTTGGATCGACAAAATCTCTCCATTCGGATTTCATTTCATGAAACAATTGAGTGTAGTATGCTGTTTTTGAAGCTCTTTGAAGAGTCTCAGCTCTCCTTAATATTTTGAAAGCATTCAATGTATATTCGTCGTAATAATCACTATTTATGAAATCGGCTAGTCTTGAGTTAAATAGATTTCCAAATCTACTCTTTTTAATTTTTCTTCCTTGCAACGTTACAATAGCGTCCTGAATTAAAGAAGGCATGATATTGTAAAACCTAGCTAACATATACTTTATCCATTATTAATTTTCACTTTCAATTTATATTGGTTGGGCTCAGACTGGTTAAAAACCAGAAAGCGATGGTGGCAGCGAGGCTTACGGCTGACAGGGAGGTTCTGGCGAGTTTGTCG
>CAYPJI010000121.1:4798-6504 GCA_964411045.1 uncultured Methylobacter sp.
CCATCGTGCGTGCGCCCCTCAACGAAGCTGTAAGACCACACATGGCTTGGATACTCGGACGCAGTCGCATGCACGATCCGTCATTGAGCGAGAGCCTGCCCCGCTTAGGTTGCTTCTGCGGAACCTTGAGGCCTTCACGGCGCCGAATACTCTCCACCCGCTTGCGGTTCACATGCCAGCCTGCATCGCGCAGCAAAGCCGTCACCCGGCGATAGCCGTAGCGACCATATTGCCTCGCCAGGGCGATAACGTCCTCCGTGAGTGCGGCTTCGTCATGCGCCCCGCAGGGCGCTTTTCGCTGTGTTGATCGATGTTGCCCAAGCACACGGCAGATCCGCCGTTCGGACATCGGCATGATGCCCCGGATATGATCAATACAGCGCCTGCGGGGCGCGGGGCCCAGAAGTTTCCCCGCGCTGCCTCTTGCAGGATCAACGTGTCGAGCGTCAGCACGATCCCCGCTTCACGCAACTTGCCGATGATTTCTTCCGGCTTGTACTTCCTCGCCGTTCCATTCCTCCTTCGCGGCCAACCCTAAAATAGAAATCGAGCCACCCAGAAGGGGGGGATCAGATTCTGGACCCGCATTCTGGCGGCGCTGTCCGAGGAATACTGGATTGCGGAGACCGGTCAGATCGACAGCAGCTTACATCAAGGCCTACCGCAGCGCCGGTGTCAGCGAACAGATGTGATTATATTTTCTTCTGAAATTATGAAGTCGACTTTAATTACGTATTTCCGATCGCCCAGTCAACATGGAATTCACGGCTTTTTCAATTAAAGTTGAATCTTTGCATTCCAAAAAATTAGATATTCTATTTATCTGGTAAAGAGTATCGTAAACTAGGTCATCAAATGACAATATGAGGCTATTCAAGTTAAATTTAGAAATATGCCAATTTGCATATTTATTATATTTTTTTGTCGTTTTTATTGATTGTAATTTATTATTTTTAACGTAATTTTTTACATCATAATGTAATAAGCAGCTTTCTGCTACATCGTCTAGAGATCTTGTTATAAAAAGTATTTTTATATTTTTATAATTTACAATAGAGTTTTCTATCCAGTATTTCAAAGTGAAGCAAAGTCTTGGATCTTTTATCAATATTTTTTCGTATTTTTTGCACCAATTTAGGTCTATTTCTTTTTTAAATTCTCGGGAATTTTTTTTACATATGATGTCGGGGTGGGGTGGATCTCCTATTTCTCCGCCTGTATTTTCTATTAGCCTTGTATTAAAGTGAGTGACATCTGGCCTCTGATAGTAACCATCAGTGTTCCATGGAGTCGGAGGAAACAAATCATCTTCTGGACCAGGACTATAACCGAAATGCGAAACAACCTTACTTAAGACGGATGTTCCTGATCTAAATGACCCAAGTATAAATACTGTTTCTTTTTCAACCATAATATATAAACAATCCCTAATTTAAAATCATTAAAACAAATAGTGTTCTGTAATATTTGAATTTTTCGAAAGGTGATGGCTGTGACGAAGCTGTCGAGGAATAGTAAGTTCCATACGAGATTTTAGGATCGGGCAGAAATCCGGCGGAAGTCTTCAAGTGGTTTGTATCAATTCAAACCACCTACGGTCTTTGTAATGACTCTCATAATTTTGAATTGGGCGTTTGTGGCTGCCACGGCCTAGGTCGCGTTGACAAAAGACTTCAGCCATAGACGTGCAGCAGCGAGGTTGAGGA
>CAYPJI010000122.1:0-6435 GCA_964411045.1 uncultured Methylobacter sp.
CAGCCATCAGGTAAACGAATTGGCCCAGGCTGGATTGCCAGACGAATCCGTAACTGCGCGCCCGTGCCAGGCCGAAGCCGATCAAACGCATCAGAATGGCTGGAGAAACCTGGGCATAAGCCGGGTATTCCTGTTGAATGTGCTTGCGCAGAGTGACGCGGAATTGCTGCTCTTGATGTTGGTCGAGAATGTTGATTTGGCGGGGATGGAGAGTCAGCATGCAGGCTTTTTGGTAAGGTTCAGGTCCGTTGATTGTTTCAATTCTAACTCAAATTGTGCAATTTAAAAAGAGTAGTTGCATTCACTGTGCAGGTGCAATTGTTGCCTTCGTAAATATTTCACAAAGGCCAAACACAGAATTCGGCGCATCACTTTTGCTCGAAGAGTTGAAAGTAATTCAGCGTAAGGATATTGAGATACCTGGGTCTCAAACAAGTAGCGGATGTACATATAATTGAAGAACGACAGTTGTTTTGGCGGCGTCTCGCCGCCCCTTGCGGGTTCCATTCGACATGTATTTGGCGACCAAACGTTTCCGTAACAACCGGCTCAGGTCGAAATCAGTGCCCCCGATTCGGCTCTGTAATTTATAGTCTCAAGCCCTGTTCAGAATCAATTCCAAAACCATTTTACTGCCGAAATAAGCCAGAAGCAGTGATATAAAGCCGATCAGCGTCCATTTTATCGCTGTTCGGCCCCGCCAGCCGTAACGGCTGCGGCCGATAAGCAGGCTTGAAAATACAATCCATGCCAGTATCGATAGCACGGTTTTATGCACCAGATGCTGCGCAAACAAGTCTTCTATGAATATAAAACCGCTGATCAATGAGATCGTCAGGAAGACAACACCGGCGGCGAGCATTTGAAACAACAGCGATTCCATCGTCTGCAGTGGCGGCAATGACAAAATAAAGGGTTTTGGGGGATGGCTTTTGAGCTGCTGGTCTTGAATGGCCAGTAATATCGCTTGCAGAGCAGCGATGTTTAATAGGCTGAAGGCAATGATGGACGTCAGAACGTGAATGCTCATCTGCCAGTTATGGTTGTGAAGAAAGCGGGGGCGCTCCGGAAAAGCCAGCTCCAGGCCGAGTATAATGGCGGCAGCGGGAAATATCGCAATGCCTAGTTTTTCGACCGGTTTACTGAGCGTCGCACTTAATAACAGCAGGGTGACAATCAGCGAAACCAGTGAGGCGGTACTGATAAAGCTGAAATTAAAGCCATTCTCATTGTGGGAGTTAACGGTGATATAGGCGAGATGCGCGCATGCGGCAAACCAGGCAAGATAAAGCGGAGTTTGATTGCCATCGCCACGGCGAAATTTACGGGCAATAAGCAAGGTGCTGCCTAAATAGGCACAGATTGAAAGAGCGGCAAAAATGGTGGCGTTCATTTGGCTGTATTTTCTTTATGTCTAGTAGAACCTTGCTATCATTGTTACAGCTAAAGCTTTTCAGCCCAATTAAAATTTTAGGGTTATTGGTTTAAGCGCGGCTAATTAAATTTTCATTTAATTACTAATGTCTAATTTAATCAATGTATTAAAGCAGGGGCCGCGGTATAAAGCTATTGTTTCGGGACTTGACAGCGGGTGATGCAAAGGTCTTAATGGGTATGTTAATATAACCGGCTAAATAGTCCTAACGCATTTGCGTTAGGTAGTGGTTTCCATGTAAATATTCAGCCCCGGCATAATTTTGATCTGACAGGATGGGCTTCGGCTACGATTGAAGATCTTGCTGCGCATAGAGAATCTGAATAATTACGTTTCCTTAGATTACAGAATAAAGACGCAGATATGTTTGATAATTTAACCGATCGATTAAGTAGTACTCTTAAGAAAGTTAGAGGCCAAGGGCGGCTGACTGAAAGCAATATCAAGGAAACGCTACGCGAAGTGCGCATGGCCTTGCTTGAGGCGGACGTGGCTTTGCCGGTTGTTACGGATTTTATTGAACGCGTTAAAGAAGGTGCGCTGGGTCAGGAAGTTCAGACCAGCCTTTCGCCGGGACAATCATTAGTCAAACTGGTTCAGTCCGAACTGGTCAAGGTGATGGGCGAGGCGAATGAAGAACTTAATCTGAAAGCCGTCCCGCCAGCCGTCATTTTGATGGCCGGCCTGCAAGGTGCCGGTAAAACCACAACGGTTGCCAAATTAGGCCGCTGGCTGAAAGAAAATCAAAAGAAAAAAGTCGGGGTCGTCAGTGCCGACGTCTATCGTCCTGCCGCTATCAAGCAGCTACAGACACTGGCTGATGATCTCGCCCTGGATTTCTTTGAAAGTGATATTTCTCAGAAGCCGGTTGATATCGCTAAGAATGCGATCGAAGCGGCGAAGAAAAAATTCCTCGACGTCATTATCATCGATACCGCCGGCCGTCTGCATATCGATGACGAGATGATGGTCGAGATCAAAGAATTGCATGCCGCCATCAATCCGGTCGAAACCTTGTTTGTCGTCGACAGCATGACCGGCCAGGACGCGGCAAACACGGCCAAAGCCTTTAATGACGCATTGCCGCTGACCGGTGTGATTCTGACCAAAGCCGATGGCGATGCGCGCGGCGGTGCGGCATTGTCCATCCGCCATATTACCGGCAAGCCGATCAAATTTATCGGTGTGGGCGAGAAAGCCACGGCTTTGGAGCCGTTTTACCCTGATCGTCTGGCGTCCCGTATTTTAGGTATGGGCGATATGCTGGGTCTGATTGAGGAGATCGAGCAGAAGGTTGATAAGGAAAAAGCCGAGAAACTGGTCAAAAAGATACAGAAAGGCAAGAGCTTTGACCTGGAAGACTTCCGTGAGCAGTTGCACCAAATGCAGAGCATGGGCGGAGTCGGCTCCATGCTGGACAAACTGCCTGGCATGAGCAGCGTTCCGCAGGAAATGAAAGACAAAGTTAATGACAAGGAATTGGCGCGCCAGATTGCCGTAATTAACTCCATGACCATGCAGGAGCGTCGCTTTCCTGATCTGATCAAAGGCAATCGGAAGAAACGCATTGCGGATGGCTGCGGCCAGCAGTTGCACGACGTTAACCGGATTCTGAAGCAATTCAAGATGATGGAAAAAATGATGAAGCGTTTCAAGAAAGGCAATATAACTAACATGATTCGCGGCATGAAGAGCAATATTCGCGGTATGAGAATGTGATTTTTGCTGCCGCAGGTGCGCTACATTTTTTCGTTGCTAACTGCGGCCGCTTTATATTTCTCACGCTCTCTTAAGTGATGCTGTAGGTAATGAGTGAATTTGTGCTTCACTTATGCGGAAAATCGCGTAAAATAGGCAGATTAAATTTTGACTTAATGTTTTTTGAGGAACTTAAATGGTAACCATTCGTCTTGCTAGAAGCGGCGCGAAAAATCGTCCTTTTTATCATGTGATTGTGACTGACAGCAGAAACAGCCGTGATGGTCGTTATATCGAACGCGTTGGTTTTTTCAATCCGGTAGCGCGTGGCAAAGAAGAAAAATTACGTCTGGATTGCGCTCGCGTTGAATATTGGAAAGCTAATGGCGCGCAGCCTTCTGACCGCGTTGCGAAATTAATTAAAGATGCACAAAAAGCAACTGCTGCGTAATTTGGCTTGTCAGCACGGAAAGATATAAACGTTGGCAGGATTTCCGGCGTTTTTGGTGTAAAAGGGTGGTTTAAGGTCTTTTCTTTTACCAATCCAAGAGAGAATATTTTAAGTTATTCTCCGTGGCTGCTGAAAAAAGGCGGCGAAATCAAGCAACTTGATGTCATTGATGGCGCTCTTCACGGCAAGGCGGTAATCGCTCAGCTTGATGGCATCATTGATAGAGATCAAGCTGCAGGATGTGTTGGTTGGGATATTTTTATAACCCATAATCAATTGCCGGAAACGACTGAAGGCGAATATTACTGGTCCGATCTGGTCGGGTTGAAAGTTGAAACCGTTGAGGGTGTTCAGTTAGGCGTGGTTGATAGCCTGCTGGAAACCGGAGCGAATGATGTATTAGTCGTTCAGGGTGAGCGAGAGCGGGCCATTCCGTTTTTACAGGGACAGACCATAATAAATATTGATCTGGATGCCGGTACTATGATTGTCGATTGGGATCCGGAATTTTAATTATGCAATATGCGATTTGATGTCGTAACGTTATTCCCGGACATGGTGGCAGCGGCTGCCAGTTACGGTGTGACGGGGCGGGCTATTGAGCGAGATACAGTTCGTCTATCGGTCTGGAATCCGCGCGATTATACGCACGACAGGCATAAAACGGTCGACGACCGACCTTATGGCGGCGGCCCGGGTATGGTCATGAAATACCAGCCATTGCATGATGCTGTCTGTGATGCTAAACAGGCTGGGACTGGCTCTGCCAGAGTGATTTATTTGAGCCCGCAAGGCAAACCGATTACACAGGCTTTGCTGTCAGAAGCTTGCAATGTTTCTCAATTGATTTTAGTGGCAGGGCGTTATGAAGGAATTGACGAGCGCTTTGTCGAGTTGGATTGCGATGATGAATGGTCTATCGGAGACTATGTCATCAGCGGTGGTGAACTGGCGGCGCTGATAGTGATCGACGCGGTGACCCGTTTGCTGCCCGGTGTGCTCGGGGACGAGGATTCTGCTCTGCAGGACTCCCATATGAATGGCTTGCTGGATTATCCGCATTTCACAAGGCCGGAGCGGCTTGAAGGACATTCGGTGCCGGAGGTTTTGCTAGGCGGCAATCATGCGGATATAAACCGCTGGCGGATGAAGCAGGCACTAGGAAGAACCTGGCTGAGGCGGCCGGATTTATTGAAAAAAATGAATTTAAATGCAGAGCAGGAAAAACTGCTGAACGAATTTAAAATTGAAGTTGATGTTAAATAGGGTGTGGCAATGAGCAATATTATTGATGTATTGGAAGCAGAACAGCTGAAACAGATTCCTGACTTTGGTCCAGGCGACACAGTTGTTGTGCAGGTTAAAGTAAAAGAAGGCGAACGTGAAAGAATTCAGGCTTTTGAAGGCATAGTGATTGCAAAACGTAATCGCGGTTTAAACTCTGCTTTCACAGTAAGAAAGATTTCTCACGGTACAGGCGTTGAGCGTGTTTTTCAGACTCACAGTCCTATGATCAGCGAGATCAATGTTAAGCGTCGCGGTGACGTACGTCGTGCTAAATTGTATTTCCTGCGTGATCTGACCGGTAAAGCGGCTCGTATCAAAGAAAAACTTTAATCGGTTTTTTGATGCACGTTATAAAAAAGGCAGCTTTGAGCTGCCTTTTTTATGCCCGAGACATGGGTGTCTGCCTATTTGCAGGGCCGAATTCATTCGGCCTAAGCGCTATTTAATCAATTCAGGTTTAACTATGCCATTCATCATTCATTGGGTTGAAAACTGCTCAGAGGATGAGGAGATTTTTAAAGTTCAAACACCTGCCGGTAATCTGATTTTATTTGTTCATGGCGATGTGTTGTTTCAGGCTGACTGGGAGTTTGCCGGTGGTCCGGCTCAAACTATTAGCACTGCTGGTGAGCATGACATGCAGCGGCAATTAAGCCAGTATTGGTTGGCTCCGGAAAAACCTATCCATATAAAGCTGTTAAAGCAGGGCAGCGATTTTAGAAATAAAGTCTGGGCTGAACTGTGCCGCATACCATTCGGGGAAACAATTACTTATTCGGCACTGGCCCGCAGAATAGGATCGGCTGCGCGGGCTGTCGGCAATGCCTGTCGAGATAACCCTTTTCCGCTAATCATTCCCTGTCACCGGGTGGTGTCCGTTTCCGGCATGGGCGGTTATTCCGGTCAGACAGAGGGTGATTTCATGGCTATAAAATCCAAGCTGCTGACATTTGAAGCCGCCCATAAAAGATGAACGCAGCGGGTTTCATAGATCAATTTCTAGATGCGGCCTGGGTAGAGCAGGGCTTGAGCGAAAATACGCTGTCGGCCTATGGCAGCGATTTGAGGATTTTTGCCCAATGGCTGGCCGGAAAGTCCATGCTGGACGTCGATGGTAGCGATATATCAAGTTTTCTGGCGAGTCGTTATAAAGATGGCATAGGCAATAGATCGTCGGCGCGTATTCTGTCCAGTTTGCGGCGATTTTATGGTTATTATCTCAGGGAAAATAGTATAACGATTGACCCGACTGCGCTGATTGAATCACCGCATATCGGTAGGCCATTGCCGGTATCCCTGTCCGAAAACGATGTTGAATTATTGCTGGGCGCGCCCGAAGTAGCGCATGCGCTCGGATTCCGGGATAAAACCATGCTGGAAATGCTTTACGCTACAGGACTTAGGGTATCGGAGTTGGTCGGTTTGAAGTTTGAGCAGGTCAGTTTCAGACAGGGCGTGGTCAGAATCACCGGCAAAGGTAATAAGGAGCGGCTGGTGCCGGTCGGCGAAGAAGCGATGAGCTGGCTGGAAAACTACATGAGTGAAGCCCGGAAGACCCTTCTGG
>CAYPJI010000123.1:0-6434 GCA_964411045.1 uncultured Methylobacter sp.
TTACGGAAACAAAACGCTCGCCGACATCCGGAATTCGCTTGAACAGGCAGCGGCCGGCCTGGGGCATCAACTTAGCTTTCATCAGAACAATGCCGAACATGAAATCGTGGAATTGATTCATCAAGCCTATGCAACCCACGTCGATTTCATCATTATCAATCCGGCAGCCTTTACGCATACCAGCGTCGCCATTCGCGATGCGCTGCTGGCGACCAAGATCCCGTTTATAGAAGTGCATCTATCCAATGTTCATGCACGGGAACCTTTTAGAAAACATTCCTATTTCTCAGACATTGCCAAGGGCGTGATCTGTGGATTGGGAGCAACTGGGTACGAACTGGCCTTAACAGCCGCTCATCAAATATTAGCCGAGAGACTATAAAGTAATGGATATTAGAAAAATAAAAAAACTTATCGAGATCATTGAGGAATCCGAAATTGCTGAACTGGAAATCAAAGAAGGGGAAGAATGGATTCGCATCAACCGCTACTCCTCCGCGCCGGCGCCGGTAGCGTATGCCGCGCCTGCCGTTGCAGCCGCACCGGTGCCGGCCGCAGCTCCCGCCGCGGCGCCGGCTGAAGAAAAAGTTACCGGCCATGCTGTCAAATCGCCTATGGTCGGCACCTTTTATCGCGCCGCCTCGCCCGGCTCAAAGCCTTTTACCGATGTCGGCCAGTCCGTACAGCTCGGCGATACGCTCTGCATCATCGAGGCGATGAAAATCCTGAACCAGATCGAAGCGGATAAAAGCGGCACCGTCACGAAAATCCTGGTTGAAAACGCCCAACCTGTCGAATATGGCCAACCTTTATTCATCATTGAATAATACAAAAAAGTGGGAAACTCATGTTCGATAAAATAGTGATCGCCAATCGCGGCGAAATCGCACTGCGCATTCTACGCGCATGCAGAGAGTTAGGCGTTAAAGTGGTAGCCGTCCATTCCGAGGCTGACCGCAATTTAAAGCACGTGCGTCTGGCCGATGAATCCGTCTGCATTGGCCCTGCCGCTTCCGTGGACAGCTACCTGAACATCCCGGCCATCATCAGCGCTGCCGAAGTGACCGATGCCGAAGCCATCCATCCGGGCTACGGTTTTCTGGCCGAAAATGCCGATTTTTCTGAAAAAGTAAAACAGAGCGGCTTTGTTTTCATCGGCCCCAACGCCGATACCATCCGTCTGATGGGCGACAAGATTTCCGCCAAGAAAGCCATGCTGAAGGCCGGCATTCCCTGCGTGCCCGGCAATGGCGACCCGCTGACCGATGACTCCAAAAAGAATCTGAAGCTGGCTCAGGAAATCGGCTACCCGGTCATCATCAAGGCGGCCGGCGGCGGCGGTGGCCGCGGCATGCGCACCGTACATACCGAAGCAGCCCTGTTGAACGCGATCGCCATGACCAAAGCCGAAGCCGCGACCGCCTTCGGCAATTCAACCGTGTACATGGAAAAATTTCTCGAAGACCCGCGCCACATCGAATTCCAGATCATAGCCGACTCGCACGGCAACGCCATTCACCTGGGCGAGCGCGACTGCTCCATGCAGCGCCGCCATCAAAAAGTCGTTGAAGAGGCGCCAGCCCCCGGCATTACCGAGGAACAGCGCAAGTTCATCGGCGAGCGCTGCGCGAAAGCCTGCGTCGACATCGGTTATCTGGGCGCCGGTACTTTCGAGTTCCTGTATGAGAAAGGCGAGTTTTATTTCATAGAAATGAACACGCGCGTGCAGGTCGAACATCCGGTCACCGAAATGGTCACGGGCTTCGATATCGTCAAGGAACAACTGCGCATCGCTGCCGGTGAAAAACTGTCGATCACGCAGGATCAGGTTAAGCTCCAAGGGCATGCCATCGAGTGCCGCTTGAATGCTGAAGACCCGAAAACCTTCATGCCCAGCCCCGGCACGATCGAGCAGTTCCACATGCCGGGCGGCCCCGGCATCCGGTGCGAAACGCACATTTACAACGGTTATAAAGTGCCGCCGTATTATGACTCCATGATCGGCAAGCTGATCGCGCACGGCGAAGACCGCAAAAGCGCGATAGCGCGCATGAATACGGCTTTAAGCGAAATCATCATTGACGGCATCAAGACCAATATTCCGCTGCAGCACGAAATCATGAATGACAGCGCTTTCCAGACCGGAGGCCAGAATATCCATTATCTGGAAAAGAAGCTGGGCCTTTATTAAGTCCGGCTAAATGACAGGGCGGCCAGCCGCCCTGTGTTTTTTTCTCGTTACACAAGTCCGATTTTTTTATGGCCTGGCATCAAATCTCCGTTATCACAAGCGAAAACACCGCCCCCCAGCTTGCCGACTTCTTCAGCGATCTCGGCGCAGTTTCTGTCACCTACATGGATGCCGAAGACGAGCCGGTTTACGAACCAGGGATCGGGGAAACGAAAATATGGAGCAATACCCAAGTCATTGCGCTCTATGAACTCGATGCCGATCCGGCGTTGATCAAAGACCAGGTCTACAAGCAATTTCCGCCCGAACAGCTCCGTGCCTGGCAGGTTGAAGAGATCGAAGATCAACCCTGGGAACGCGCCTGGATGGACTATTATCATCCGATGAAATTCGCCGACAGGCTCTGGGTTTGCCCGACCGGCCAGGAACAGCACGAACCCGGCACAGTCTGCCTTACGCTGGACCCCGGTCTGGCCTTCGGCACCGGCACGCATCCGACCACGGCATTATGCCTGGAATGGCTGGCCAGCCATGATTTAGCCGGCAAAACCGTCATCGACTACGGCTGCGGCTCCGGCATACTGGCCGTTGCCGCAATCCTGCTCGGCGCCAGCGAAGCGCATGCCGTCGACATCGATCCGCAGGCTATCACGGCAACCCAGGACAATGCCTTGAAAAACAAGGTCCAGAATCATGTCCACTGCTATCTGCCCGAACAGTTTGCGCCTTTTCAGGCCGATGTCGTTCTGGCCAATATTCTGGCTAAACCGCTCATCGACATGGCCGGCCAGATAGCCGGCCTGGTCAGGCCGGACGGGCAGTTGGTCCTGTCGGGCATTCTGCACGAACAAGCCGAGTCAGTCATGCAGGCGTATCAGCCTTATATCGACTTCGACCCTCCCATACAACAGGAGGACTGGATCCGGCTGCAAGGCATCAAACATTGAAAGCCATGTACACCGTTTGCCCTGACTGCCAAAAAGTCCACATACTGACTCTGGAGCAGCTGCGCAGCGACCGGGGCGTTATGCGCTGCACTAATTGCTCGAGCCTGTTTGATGTACTGGAATTTATCAGCGAGTCAAAGCCAACCGGTATTGCCAAGGGAGAGAAACCGCCGCAGCCTCTGCCCTGGGAGCCGGTAAAAACGGCAGGGCGTGCTTATTGGCATGCCGGCCTGATCGCAGGCCTGCTGCTGTTGGCTGCGCAAATCGTATACTTTGAAGGCTATGCCTTCAGCCAGAACCCGGCCTACCGCCCCAATCTGGAGAAAATCTGCGCAAATCTGGGCTGCCGGCTGCCTGTTTACAAAAACCTCGACGACTTCAACGTGCTGCAGGGCTCCTTTGCGCTGCAGTCTGATCACAATTACGCCTTCCATGCCGTTATTACCAATCAGGCAGAATATCCGCAGGCCTATCCGACTATCAAACTGACGCTGTTGGATTATAATGAAAAACCTTTCGCATACAGGGTTTTTTATCCTCCGGATTATTTACCCGCAGCCAATGGCACAGCGGTTATTGCCCCTGATGCGACGACGGAAATCAGTCTTACCATCGCCGCGCCTGCAACCAAAGTCGGCGGTTATACGTTCAAACTCATATAAGTTATGTCGCACCCGGAAATTTATTTAAAGAAAAACGAAGACAAACGCCTGCGTAAAGGGCATTTATGGGTTTTCAGCAATGAAATCGACACCAGGCGCTCACCGCTCGAGCAGTTCTCGCCGGGTGATCTGGTGCTGGTCAAGAGCGAGGACGGCAAGGCGTTGGGCACGGCCTATATCAACCCGCAGGCGCTGATCTGCGCGCGTCTGTTGTCCAGAAAAGCCACCAAATGCGGCGCCAATTTCTTTAAAGAACGCTTGACTACGGCGTTGGCTCTGCGTGAAAAACTTTTCGACAAACCCTACTATCGGCTGGTTTTCGGCGAAAGCGACGGCCTGCCCGGTTTAGTAATCGACCGTTTCGGCGCTGTTCTGTCGGTCCAGATCACCACAGCCGGCATCGACCGGCGCAAAGAATTCCTGTTTTCGGCGCTGATTGAACTGCTGGCCCCTGAAGCGATTGTCCTGAAAAACGACAACAGCCAGCGGCAACTGGAGGGACTGAGCCTGGAATCGGAAATCGCCTACGGCAAGCTGCCCGAACGGCTGATCATCGAGGAAAACGGCGCACAGTTTAAAATCGATATTCTGGACGGCCAGAAAACCGGCTGGTTTTACGACCATCGCTGCAGCCGCGCCCTGCTGGCCGGCATGGCGAAAAGCCGGCGCGTGCTGGATCTGTTTTCCTATACCGGCGCTTGGGGCGTTCCGGCCGCCGTGGCCGGCGCCAATGAGGTCACCTGCGTTGACGCTTCGGAAGGCGCGCTGGCGCTGGCCCAGGAAAACGCCAGGCTCAATCAGGTCGATGAGCACATGCGATTCGTCCGCAGCGATGTGTTTGAATTCCTGAAACAGGCCCGGCAGGACAACCAGCTTTACGACATCGTCGTGCTGGATCCGCCGGCCCTGATCAAGCGCAAAAAAGACTTCAAGCAAGGCTACGAAGCCTACCGCCGCCTGAATCACCTGGCCCTGCAGGTATTGAGCAAAAACGGCATCCTGGTCTCGGCCTCCTGCTCGCACCATCTGAGCCGTGACAATCTGCAGGAGATTCTGCGCTCATCGGGCCGCCATATCGATCGCCACCTGGTCTTTATTGCCGGCGGCGGCCAGGGGCCTGATCATCCGATCGATCCGGCCGCGCCGGAAACAGAGTATTTAAAAACATTCTTTTGTTCGGTATCCTCCAGTTTGTAATGACTGAGGCCTTAGGTATGAGCCATCCAGAAGCTAAAGAATATTGCACCCTTTGCGATCAACCGGTAGAAATTCCGGGCTATACACTGAATACGGCAACAGGCAGGCTACGCTTTTGCTGCGCGGGCTGCCTGAGCCTTTACCAGCTCATCAATAAAGAAAAACCTACAACAACTACCACCACCCAGCTTAATAATAAAGAGGATATAAAAAAATGAAAGCTTGTGAATCCTGCGCCAGCCGTGTTGAAATCGGCAAAAACCATAGAAAAGTCCCCGTTCTACAGCGCGGCATCGGCATGATTTTAATCTATCTGCCTATTTTGACTTTTCCGTTTGTCTTTATCAGCGCCTATCTGACCTACTATCATTTGCGCATGGTCGGCGGTAAAAACATTAAAACCTATTCCGACTTCATTCCTGATCGCGCCAGCCACCGCTACGACCTGAAAAGCCAGATCACGATGAACCCCACTTTTAAAACCAGCATGGCGCAATCCAGACTGTTCTGGATTCTGAACTGCACCTGGTACTGTCCTTACAGCGTGGCGCTGTTCGAATGGCATGCCTATATGGTCAAGATCGTCGAGAACTGGTGGTGTCCGTTCACCCATGAGAAAAAAGAAGATTATAAAAACGCCATGATCGATAAATCATTCTGGCATTTATATCCGGAAGATACGTGCAAACTCGAAAAAGAAGACCGCGACAACCCAATCTGGAATGATGAGGCCGATTTAAAGCCCAAAGGCGTGCCCCCGCAAAAAAAGGAAAAACACGAAGAGCCGGTCTTGGATGAAGCGGCCAATTAATTCCGTCATTAAGTAACTGGTATTACGCAGTAAATTGAATTCAGATCGGTTTAGCAAAGCATCGCTAACGCGACGGTTTTATTTAATCGGATTTACCGCGCCCGAGGGCGAGCTGCTTGCTTTTAACAGCCTGTGCAGGCTGGACTGGCGCTTTAGCGGAAACCCGGCATGGGCGGGCGAAATGCCGGGCTCAGCAACCCAGCCTGCCGCCGCTAAAAGCGCCGGTGCTCGGTACGGCAAACGAGATGAAATCATCCGTGCGCAACATCAGTAAAGTAAGTTTTTTACCTCCAAAGGGCCCGAAGCCTAGGTTTTCTTCGGGCCCTTTCCATAAAATCTGCCTCCCGACTATGAGTTTTTGTTAAAAAAGCTCATAGACATGCTCACCTAATCACTTTTTTAGGTTATGATAGGTGCCCTTTTTTCGTACATGTAACCCCCTCATGCAAATCGGCCCTTATCAACTTGCCAACAAATTGATACTCGCGCCCATGGCCGGCGTCAGTGATCGTCCGTTCAGGGAGTTATGCCGCCAGCACGGCGCCGCACTGACCGTATCGGAAATGGTCCCCTCAAACCCGGCGTTAAGACTGCACAAAAGAACCCTGCTGAAAACCGACCATAGC
>CAYPJI010000124.1:0-6431 GCA_964411045.1 uncultured Methylobacter sp.
GCCGGTCTTATATGTGCTGGTTTCAACATTGATGTATGTTTCCTACCAGACAATTTTTGAGCCCGGCTAAGGGTTGTCAAGCATTTCCCGGAAAGCTTTGTAACAATAGGTCCACGTTGTCAGCCGGCAATTGAATCAACAGATTGATTTGCTCGGCAAAGTCCTGTTCTACGATCTGGCCGTCGAGTTTTTTCAATTGGTACTCGAGCGGCTGCATTTGGTTGTAATCCAGCGTCAACCGGATTTTTGCCAGTTCCACAAACGGGTGAATGTCCGCCGCCTCGATAACGCTTTTGGCGGTGTTGCCATAAGCACGCGTCAATCCGCCCGCACCCAGCTTGACGCCTCCGAAATAGCGGATCACGGCAATGAGCAGATTAATCAGTTGTTTGCCTTCGATATGCTGGAAAATGGGTTTTCCGGCCGTACCGGTGGGTTCGCCCGCATCATGGAATCGGCTGATGAAGCCGCGGTCAGTCTTGATGCGGTAAGCGAAAGCGATGTGATTGGCATTGGGGTACTCGGCATACAGTTGCTTAAGGTTCAGCAGTACCTCATTCTCACTGATGCACGGAACAATTACTCCGATAAAGCGGGATTTTTTAATTGTGTCTTCTATTGTCAGCTTCGATTTGACACAATGCATGGTTGGCTCTCATTTATTGATGATGACTTATGATAACAATTCAGCCGCATACATCGGAAACAATTCGGCATCAGATTGACCGCAGTGTGCTGATCAATGAATTTAAAACGTTTTTACCCCGGGCAGCCATTATTTTTGACAAGGAAGCCTTGAAGCCATTCGAATGCGATGGCTTGTCGGCCTATCATTGCGTGCCGTGGCTGGTCGTATTGCCGGAGACAATCGAGCAGATTCAGCGCATTGTTCGGTTCTGCCATCAGTTGGGTGTGCCGGTAGTCGCCAGAGGGGCCGGGACGGGCTTGGCAGGCGGGGCGGTGCCATTGGCGAACGGTGTCTTGCTGAGTTTGGCCAAGCTCAATAAAATTCTTGAAATCGATAGCGCCAACCGTTTGGCCGTTGTGCAGCCGGGCGTGCGCAATCTGGCTATTTCACAAGCCGTTGCACCTTGCGGACTTTATTATGCGCCGGATCCTTCATCGCAGATTGCCTGCACGATAGGCGGCAATGTCGCCGAAAATTCGGGGGGAGTGCATTGCCTTAAATACGGGCTGACAACGCATAATATTTTGCGCGTTAAAATGCTGACAATGGATGGCGAACTCGTCACTATCGGCTCGCACGGGCTGGATAGTGCCGGATTGGATTTGCTGGCACTGACGGCCGGCTCTGAAGGTATGCTGGGCATTATTGTTGAAGTAACGGTCAAGCTGTTGCCCATTCCTGAACTGGCGCAGGTTTTGTTGGCAGCTTTTGACGATACCGAAAAGGCCGGGCAGGCGGTTGCGGAAATTATTGCTGCCGGACTGATTCCTGCCGGGCTGGAGATGATGGACAAGGCTGCGATTAAGGCTGTCGAAGATTTTATTCATGCGGGTTACCCGGATAACGCAGAAGCGATACTGCTATGTGAACTGGACGGCACGCGGGAACAGGTCGAAGAAGAGCTGAAGAAAGCCGTAGCGCTCCTGGCGGAAAGCGGGGCAATGGAGGTCAAGGTTGCTCAATCGGAGCAGGAAAGGCAGAGGATGTGGGCTGGCCGCAAGTCAGCGTTTCCTGCGGCCGGACGCATCTCGCCGGATTATTATTGCATGGATGGTACGATTCCAAGACGCTTTTTGGCAAAAGTGCTGAAAGATATCAGTAGGCTATCCGAAAAGTACGGTTTAGCGGTGGCGAATGTCTTTCATGCCGGCGACGGCAATTTGCATCCGTTGATTTTGTACAATGCCAATCATGAAGGGGAGATGGAAAAAGCCGAACAGTTTGGCGGCGACATTCTGAAATTGAGCGTTGAATTAGGCGGTACGATTACCGGTGAGCATGGGGTGGGCGTCGAGAAGATCAATCACATGTGTATTCAGTTTACCGATAACGAATTAACCCAGTTTCATGCCGTGAAGAGAGCGTTTGACGAAAAAGGCCTGCTCAATCCCGGCAAGGCCGTGCCGACACTGCACCGCTGCGCAGAATTAGGGGCTATGCATGTGCATCAGGGCGAGGTGGCGCATCCCGATCTGGACCGATTCTGAGGCTGGCAAACGGCCGCTATATGATCTGTGCCAGGGCGAAGGCGCCGCCGTAAGTCACAATGAAATAAAGGAAGGATAAAACCAGAGCGGCAACAAGATTAATGGACAGTATGCGCTGTATGAGGTAAGCAATCAGCCCATACTGCCATAAAGCCAAGGCGGCAAATGTGTAATAGCTTAAAGCATCATCGGTAGTGGTCAGCCAGACAATCACGGGCACGACAAAAATAGCGACGACATTTTCACAGAATAGAAAAGCGGTTGATGCCTGTATAAATACATACAGAGACCTGTTGAGGATTAGCATGATCCCTATAAATAAAAAGGTTAGCGCTGTTTCCAGGCTAACCTCATAAAACGATTCTACAGGATCATCCACCATGTTCACCTGTATGAAAAATTCAACAATATAATAGAACCAGAAATTTTGTTTGAAAAAATCAACTGATCTGGGCAGCGTCAGCGGGTCGCTTTGAAACCAGCAAAGCGCCAGATATTGCTTTAAAATAGCCATATAGCCACAAGATGCGATACAGAATTGACTTAACGGTTCCGACTAATTTGCTGAATTTAGCGGGTCCAAATAATTGCTTGATGACCGGTCATTGTAAGTGCCAAAACTATCATTCAATAACTGAACCAGTTCCTTGGTTTTGTTAGTTAATTGAGATAGACGGGCTTTGGTTTTTTTGTTCCAGCCGGCAGGCTCGGTAAACGGTAGTAACATGCGTGAAAAAGTCAGATTTTTTTCAAAGAGCTTGGCCAGGTTTTCCATTAAGTGAAGTTCTTTCTGTCTGGCGGTTAGCTGTTTAATGATTAATTTGGCTTGTAACTTGCTGATGAGTATATGCAGCGGAACGATTATGGCTAGCAGGACAATCAGGATAGCTGGGCCAATGATCGGGTCTATCAATAGATCCAAAATCCCCATCTGTATTTCGGCGAAGAGGGCAAACGTGATGATGAATCCCAAAATCAACAGCGTGGAAAAATTGACGCGGTCTTTCCAGATCGCAATGCCTTTTGTGACTTCCGGGACCACGGTGTTATCAATTTCACGAATGCTTTTTTCCAGCGAGTGCAGGACACGGTATGACCGGTCATAGCCCACATTGATCATGCGTTGATCTATCGCGGCAAAAGCGGCCTGGTTTTGAGGGCTGATTGTATTTTCTACGGTAGACAGAACAATAAATTGCCCGGTATTCAGGCCCAGTCCTGACAATTTTCTTTGCCAGGAAGAAATGATCTCATTGTTAAGAGCCGGATTCAGCGCTGCTGCTGGTTCATTGATGATATAAACAAATTTGTTGGAATCCTGATGGCGAATGATGGTTTCAATCAATTCATCAACCGGTGCGGCTGAATCAAAGGCGTCCGTAAAAATCAAAACCAGATCCGAACATTCAATTGTATGCCGCGTTAACAACGAGGCGACTGAGTTAGCCGATATGGCGCTGATATTGGGTGCATCAATGAATAGCTTGCCTTTTAACCGATCGCTGCTGATGGTTTTCAATTCCAGATAAGAATTGATGCGGTCGCCTTCGCCCGGCTGTTGCTGTTCAATTTTACGGCTGATCTGATAAAACGGGTACCGGTGATCAACATCCAGAGCGGTACCTGGCAAAATGGTAGGGGTGGTTTGACTGCTATGCAGCAGCACAGTAAATTTGTGGCTGGACGGCTGAAGCCCGGAGAGCATGTACTCTGAGCCTAAATAGCTGTTAATAAACCCGGATTTCGCGGTTGAGTTGCCGCCGATCAGGCTGATGATCGGCCACCAGGAATCCTTGCAAGCCGTCGTCTCATCATCGCCGAGCAACCCTAGATCGAATTCAATTTGATCAAGCTCATGGAAGACTTTTGCCGCTCTCTGTAATACAGGATTGTCACTGGCAAAGTTCTTTTCAAGATTGAGCAAATATTTGCTTACTGTTTTTTCAGCCATCAGATCGAAACCGTTTTTGTTAGAATTATAATTATATAGAGCTGGGAAAAGTATACACTCAGATAAGCCGGATGATACAAAAACAGTAAAAATATTAAAAGAATTTTATTGTTTCCAAAGGTCCTATGTTTGACAGCTTTCTTTTCTGCTCGAGCAGGCTGGATTTATAGTATATTGAAAAGATTAAATGAACTCTTTAGGCGAAGTAAAAAATCAGATGGCAAAATGGAATAAGATCTCGGTTGATTTTCATGGCTGCATGCTGATTTTTATGGTGATAATGTTATCAGGGTGTGCAACGCCTTTTGGCGCCGGGTATGGCGCAAACAGGCAGTCAAAGGAAGAGTTTGCGCGTTATGTAGAAGATGTTTTCCGTTTACAGAACAGCATGACTAGTGAGGTCATGATGTTGATGGAAAGTGAAAGGGATTCGGGGAGTCATGTGACTTTAATCAGAGCGGAGCAACATATGCACAAAATATGCGCTCCTCTTAATGAATATGCATCCCGCGACAGCGACGGGTTAAGTGTCGGGCTTCTGTTGAGTCGCGATGTGGAGAAGTCCGCCGTAGCCTGCGAGCAGGCGGCGCGTCAAGTCCAGTCGCTGTTAAAGGAATTGTAACGCGCCTAGGTTAGTTATGGCGACAGAATAGTGTTTTGAGCTGGCTTGCTGTTGTCTGTCTCCGGATAATCCAGCGTGTAATGCAGTCCCCGGCTTTCCTTCCGCTGTTGAGCGCAGCGAATTATCAGTTCTGCAACTATGACCAGATTGCGCAATTCCAGTAAATCGCTGGTAACACGGAAATTGCCGTAATATTCAGCAATTTCTTTTTTAAGCAGTTCCACACGGTTCATGGCTCTGTTCAGGCGTTTGTCGGTTCTTACGATGCCTACATAATCCCACATAAAATGACGCAATTCGTCCCAGTTATGGGATACCACTACTTCTTCATCCGAATCACTGACTTGCGATTCGTCCCAGTCAGGGATATTCGGTACGGCCGGGATAGCGGCAAGCTTCTGCAGAATATCCTCGCTGGCGAGATCAGCAAAGACCAGGCATTCCAGTAATGAGTTGCTGGCCATGCGGTTGGCGCCGTGCAGACCTGTGCAGGCAACTTCCCCTATGGCGTAGAGATTGTCGATATCGGTACGCGCATGGCTGTCCGTTAGTACGCCGCCGCAGGTGTAATGCGCCGCGGGTACGACAGGAATAGGCGCTTTGGTGATATCGATACCGAATTCAAGACAGTGCTGATAAATGGTAGGGAAATGCTCCCGTATAAACTGTTCCGATTTATGGCTGATGTCCAGGTAAACGCAGTCAATGCCTCGCTTTTTTATCTCGTGGTCTATGGCTCGGGCAACGATATCGCGGGGCGCCAGTTCGCCTCTGGGATCGAAATTCTGCATAAAAGGCGAACCATCCGGCAGAATCAGCTTGCCGCCTTCGCCTCTGACGGCTTCACTGATCAGGAAAGAGCGGGCTTGAGGGTGGGGATGGTAAAGGCAGGTCGGATGAAACTGCATAAACTCCATGTTGCTGACGCGGCAACCCGCCCGCCAGGCTAAGGCAATGCCGTCGCCGGTTGAGCTTTGCGGATTCGTGCTGTAAAGGTATACCTTATTGGCGCCCCCTGTTGCCAGCACGACGACTCGCGCGGCAATGGTCTTGACCCGATGTGTCTGGGCATCCAGTACATAAGCGCCTATTACGCGCTTGGCGAAAGCGGCGGAGTTTGGTACCGTGATTAAATCGACGACATTATGATGCTCGAACAATTCGATATTAGCATGTTCTTTGGTGCGTTCAATGAGCGATAAAGACACTGCTTTACCTGTTGCGTCATTGGTATGTACAATACGGCGATGGGAATGGCCGCCTTCCCGGTTTAAATGCAGTTTTGTTTCGCCGGACTGCGTTTGTTCTTCAGTAAACAGCACGCCTTGTTGGCGTAACCAGTCTATAGAACTTTTTCCGTGTGTAACGGTAAGTCTTACAATTTCAGGATTGCAGAGTCCCGCACCTGCATCCAGCGTATCTTCAATATGGGATTCAATAGAATCCTCGGCATCAAAAACTGCGGAGATGCCTCCTTGGGCGTAATAGGTACTGCCGGACGTCAAGGCAAATTTTGAAAGAACAGCAATTCGCATGGGGTGCTCGGCCAATTTAAGCGCTAAACTCAGGCCCGCACCCCCGCTACCGATAACAAGGACGTCATAATTTGTGGAATAAGGCATAAAAGAAGCTGTCATTGAATCAAAGAAAAATGTTTTACTGTGCTAATGTTACGTTAAATTA
>CAYPJI010000125.1:0-4989 GCA_964411045.1 uncultured Methylobacter sp.
AGTATGTTGAGAATAGGAAATAAGTGAATTGAGGCATACTATACAGACGCACTTATTAGTTGACAATATGGATAATTATTAATTAATAGTTTCCTTTTTTGAAATAATTACGGAGCTCATTGCACTGATCTGGCATGAATCCCATCATCAAGCAAACAAAGGTTGCCATTTTCAGCTAGAAATTAGAATCAGTTGATATGACGTTTAATAATGGACAAGTTCTGTCATTCAATATCCGCCGCCCTCTGCATGGTGCAATTGTCATTCCGATGACTCTGTTGCGCCAGGGCAACGCAGAAGCAAATTTATCAGGAGAGTAAATTGTATATTGCTCTCGCTCAGGCACAAAAAAGCAGATCAAGTCTGGTAAAGTTATCCACATTTTCTGTGGATAACTTTGTGAGTAACTTGAAAATAAATTCGCTAACTAGCCACTTTTAAAGTCTTTTTGTCAGATTGTTCAGCTTTTGAACAATTATCCGAAATTCGGATCATTATTCTTATTTATCAATGAGATAAAAATGTCAATACTGTCGTTTGATGTTATTTTGTCAGTTAAAAATGATTGACAAGTAAAATAATTGGACGCAAAAAATCGCTGCCCTCTGCTGTGGGAAAACTAACTTTGACAACATTCTGTCAAGTTTTATTTCTTGAAATAAATCGGGTTTCTACCATGATGCAAGCCGCCAGATAGTGAAACCGGTTTTGTTGTAAAAAATCCATGACGGCCGGGTTGGTTGTACCCGGTTGCAGCCAGACATTCATCAGGTCCAGATCAAGGCATTGTTTTAATACAGCCAGGGTAACTTCTGGCGGGACCACAAAGTCGACGATTGTCGGTTTCTCGGGAATTTCTGAGAGTGACGAATAGACCTGGTCTCGCTCTACCACTTGCTTGTTAGGGTTGACCGGAAACAAGCGGAAGCCCTTATGCTTCAGATCTTTATAAATAATATTGCCGAATTTGGCGGGATTATCGGTGGCGCCAACAATGGCGACTGTCGTATCGGGATGTTTCAGGAGTGAAATCAGATCCGGCATAAGCGCTCCGAAAAAGTCAGGGTTACGAATAATTGTTGAGCCAAGTTGCCATGTACACAGATATATGATGTCATACGCGCCTTTTTGTTCTGATAATTAGGAGATCATTGCTTAGTATGGCGGATTTTAAAGCCCATGTATTTATCGCCGCTGCTGCCAGCAGTGGCGCCGCCCTGGTTGCTGCTAATGTGCGGCTGATTGATGGCGCCGATGCGCCCTGGCTTATTTTTTTAGGGATAGTCGGCGGCATGCTGCCTGATATCGATGCCAGCAATTCCAAACCGGTCAAGCTGTTGTTCAATGTCCTGGCCTTATTGGGCATGTCCGGCGTATGGATGGCATTCAAGGATAGCTATGTTCAACAGCAGTTGTTGCTGGGTGTTGTAGTCACTTATCTGGGGATACGCTATGGCTTGTTTTTCCTGTTTAACAGTTTTACCGAGCACCGCGGCGTGTTTCATTCATTATTGGCGGCCGCATTTTTCGCCTGTTTAATGACCTGTATCAGTTTTTATTTCCTCGAATGGGATATCTTACACGCTTGGCTGAACGGCTTGTTCATAGCTATCGGCTTTATTGTGCATCTGTTGCTGGATGAACTGTACAGTGTCGATTTATCCAATACCAGAATAAAAAAATCATTCGGCACGGCGTTGAAATTATTCAGCTATAAAAATATTCCAGCCTCTGTGCTAATGACAGCCTGCACGATAACGCTGTACTGGCTGGCGCCGTCGCCGGTGCCTTTCCTGAAAGTCTGGCAGGCGGCGCACTGGAATCAGTATTTAACGCAAGCAAAGCTTTGCCAGTAAAATAAGAAAACGCTTCAGGTTTAATACCGAGCCCATTGATATTTAATAAGCTATACTTTTTGAATATAAGAAAACAGTGGCTCGGGTTGTGGCTTAATTGTCAGATAACTGCCAAATACAATAAAATAGCCGCTTTTTGGACGTAACTCCGGTATTTTGGTTTTTTTAAAGTACCGGTAGCGGATCAGTGTTATGTCTGTATGGTTGTTATCGATCCGCGCAAGAGGAATCAGTAAAAAATATGTCAACAATCGATAAATCTCAGAGTCAAATTAATCGGCGAAGATTTTTACAGATGTTAGCCTGCGGCTCATTAGTTGCAGGTTTTCCCAGTCTCGTTGAGGCTTCACCAAGAAAGTTTTTTCAGTCCGCCCGAAACCTCGCTTTTCTAAACACCCACACCGGCGAAAGATTGGCATTAACTTATTTTGAACAAGGCCGGTATCTTTCGGATGCCTTGCAGGAAGTGAATTATCTGCTGAGGGATCACAGAACCGATGATGTCTACGACATCGATACGGCGTTGCTGGATCAGCTTTACAATCTACGGACCATGCTGGGCGTAAAAAAACCGTTCCACATTATTTCCGGTTATCGCTCGCCCTATACCAATGCGCTGTTGCAGGAGCGGAGCAGCGGTGTGGCCACCCACAGTCTGCATATGCAGGGCAGAGCCATCGATATTCGTATTGAAGGCTTTAATACCAAACATTTGCGTAATGCCGCGATTGCTATGCAATCCGGCGGCGTCGGCTACTACCGGCGTTCGAACTTCGTGCATCTCGATACGGGCCGGGCCAGAACCTGGTAAATTTTAAGCGACTGTTTTTTATTCAGTGAGGACGGCAGTATCGGCTGTTTTCTTTTGAACTGGATTGTCTAGCGCCTGAATCAACGGATTATCGAGTCCGTATATATCCTCGAAAAATAACACCTGGTCATTAGTAGCCATTGCCGTGGCATAGAAAATAATGACCGGGATGGGATTGTCCAATGGGACGTATCTGGGATTGTCCCGACGCATGGCATTGCTGATTCTTTGACGATCCCAGCCATCCTTGGATTTCAGCACGAATTCGGCCAATGCTTCAGGGTCTTCGACCCGAACGCAGCCATGACTGAAGTCTCTTCTTGTGCGCTTGAACAACCTTTGGGTAGGCGTATCGTGCAGGTACACATTGTAATCATTCGGAAACATGAATTTCACATTGCCCAGCGCATTCGAACGGCCGGGGCGCTGTCTGACTTTTAAGGCCCCTCGACTTAAAAGATTTATTGTCTCGCCATTGACTGCCATCACGGTTGCATTCGGACCGAAGGCATTGACCAGTTCCATATTCTGGTTGGCAAGATAAGCCCAGTTCAGGCGCAGTTTAGGCAGCAATTCCTCCTTGACGATGCTTCTCGGCACGTTCCAGTAAGGTCTGAACTCAAGAAATTTCATGCTGGCCATGAATACAGGCGTCTGCTTGTTCAACGATTTGCCGACGATCACTTTCATGTTCAAAGGCGGCGCCGTTTCCATGCCGATCGATTCATAAGCCCATAACTGGAAAGCTGGAATATTGACGATAATCAGCGAACCGTCTTTCAATCTGGGCAGCCAGCGGAATCGTTCCATGGACAGTTCAATTTGCCGGACCCGGTCAGCGAGGGGCACATTGAGGGCGGCGACTGTGCTTTTGCCAATCACGCCGTCACCGCCGAGCCCGTGCCGCAGTTGAAAATTCCTGACGCCCTCGGCCAGGACGTCATCATAGAGTTTGCCGCTTTTCGCGTCGAGGGGTTCCGCCGGCTCAGCCATGTCGCCCAAAGCCGTCAGCAACTCGCGCAGAAATACCATTTGCGAATCATGTTGGCCCGGCCTTAACATTTGCGTAAACGTGAACTGATGAAAAGCATGTGTTCGAGCGAGCTGTCGGTATTTGGACAAGGCTTCTTTTAAATGCCGGTAAACAGGCATGACAGGCTCAACCTTGGCAACGAGCTCGGACGGTCTTTTCTGAACGGCGGCTTCCACAATCGAGCCGGCAAGACTAGTCTGCTCCAGGATGATATCGGCGCCCAGTTTCACATTATGAGTTTTGACCTGACCGTAATGCAGATCAGAAAGATAACGCAGCAGCGCTATATTCAACGCCGTATCATACAGTGCCAGGGCCTGTAGCGATGCATTCTGGCCGGCCTTGATCTGCAGCCATTTCTGGGCAAGATAAGCCGCATCATAATTCTGCGCATCCAGGCCGTTTTCTTCTGCATTTGCCAACAGCGCTAATACATCATCCACCTGGCTGTCTAAAGCGCCGTTCTTTAACCAGACCAATTGATAGTTATTCAACTGGTACAGCGCCTGAATGTCTTCATGCTGGTCATAGATGTCATTATGCAGCAGGTAGGGATGCCGGTTTGAAGTCAGCAGGGAACTGATGACTTCAACCAGCACGGGATCGGTTGTACCTTCTGCCGAGCGGGACAAAGGAGAAAACATCAGCCCCAGAATAAACCAGACAATGACCGTCCATTTGTTGTAAACGCTCAGATTACCTGGATGGATCATATGTAAAAACATTTATATGACAAACTCCATAAAGATGATACGCAGATTTAGGCGACTCGGTTATTGCCGGAGTTGCACATAAATGTGAAAAATGCCGACGTAGACTAATCGTTGCGTTTAAAAGAATGGACCCAGACCAGGCTGTCATTGTTCCAGGTCATGCCTGCGTGCATTCTCAGGATTATATCTTTATAAGCGTCAAGATTCGGATAGCCTTCGGCTTGTGCATCAGCATCAGTCATATCGCCCAGGCTTTGACGCTCCACCGCTGTAACGGTAAATGCCGTGCCTTCCAGTTCAAAAGTTTCCCCCGGATAAGCGTAGATGCCATCACGGCGCTGTTGGGTCTTTTGCCCGCTCAGTGCGGCGGCAACCAGTTTGGGGTGGGTTACGAGACGGTCAATATGGCAGGTTTTCTCAGGGTAATTGTTGTTCATCAGGTAGTCCTTGGCTTAAAAAGAAGGATACGATACCTCAACCTGATGACAATCAGAAATAGTTAATGGCAACTGCTCAGAAATCTGAGGCAATGACGAGGGCTTGATTGCCAGGCGACTGATGCCAGCCGCCTGATAA
>CAYPJI010000125.1:5078-6383 GCA_964411045.1 uncultured Methylobacter sp.
TTTTGATGTTCTTGCCGCAATTGCTGACGATGTTCCATCATCTGATTATTATGGGCTTTTATCAGATCAAACTGTTGTTTTTTCAATTGTTCTTTTTTGGCGGGATCCTTTTCTTTCAAAATTTGATCGGAGAGCTCATGCATCTGCAGCATATGCTCCTGCATAGAACGGATATGCTGATCTCTTTGTTCTTCGGTCATGCCGCCCATGCCTCCGCCCATCATACCGCCCATTCCGCCCATGCCTCCACCCATCATGCCGCCCATGCCTCCACCCATTCCCCTTCCCATGCCTTGGGACTCGGGTTTGTTCGTGGGTTCGACGGCGGAACTCATCATGCTATAGGAAAATAACAGTAAAAAAGCAGCCATCAGTTGATTAATATGTTTCATTGGTAGTCACCTTAGTAGTGGTTTGGTTTTAAGCAAAAAAACATACTCAAAAAATTAGAAACACTGCCAGAATCAAAAGTTCCTTTTGAAGAAGGTTACAGGAACTTTATCTCATGCTTTTCCTCTCATGAGCAGAGCCGTGTTAGCGGCCAATTGCGGGTATCAAAAGCATCTGGCTGGGCCAGATGCCGGTTTCCATATGCCTCTCATTACAGCCTCAGAAGTATTGGACTAAAAGACAAAGCGCCGGCTTATGGTGTGCAATAAATAAACATCATACAGAGCCTATTACGTACGCTAACGTACAGACAGAGTTCTGCTTTTAAGAGTAAACCTAGCATTCAGATTGATGGGATAGAGGATAGTATTTTTTTATCTGATGTTTATATCCCAATTTCTCAACTAAGAAATGGAGATTATTATGAAACAATATTGGAAATATATGTTAGCAATTCCCGTATTGACTGTTTCCGTATTAGTTGGTACGGCCTTTTCCGATGACAATCATCGCACGCTCACAAAACTCGATAAACAAATTAATAAACAAGCGCAGCAAATGCTGGATGACGGTAGGGAAATTTTTCGTCGTGATACATTCGGCGACGAGGCCTTCTGGGGCGATACGCTGAAATTGCACCAGGCAATCAAGGGCGTCAGATTCGGCGGCGTAGGCCCGGGCGTGAGTCCGAAGGCGGCGCTGGGAGTCGGCCTCAAGGTCGATGTGGATGCGCTTCCGGCTGATATCGTGTCCAGCCTAAAACAGGGCCGCGTAAACCTCGATGATCCGGCGGTTACGCTTGAATTGCTGCGCCTTAATGCTGTCGTCGGCGTCAAGGGCTTCTTTACCGGAAATGACATGAGCTCAATCGGCATACAATGCGCGCTCTGTCATTCCACCGTAGACAATTCACTG
>CAYPJI010000126.1:0-6335 GCA_964411045.1 uncultured Methylobacter sp.
CGCGTCACTGTGAATAGATTGTGGACCGGGCAGGGATAACCTGCCCTTTTTTCCGGTTGCCAAAACTTGTTCAGATACCGTCCTTTGGTTGCACCCAAAGTCATCCAGTGTTTTTTCAAGGCTAAGTCATTGACTTTGTTGAGCAGAAGTGACTTATGCCACTTATACACAGACACCCATAATTAGTTATCTGTATATATAAAAGAAAAGGAAAAACTAAAACACTTTCCACTCAAGCCAGCCAACCAGCCGGGCTATCGCCAGGCAGAAGAAAGTTCGTATACTTCGATCCGTGTTGAGTCATTCCAAAAATATCAACGCAGTTTTTCGAGCCTTCCAAGGGCCAGATCAATGGTCTTTCGAGATTTCGCAAAGCACAGGCGAACAAGATGATTGTTTGACGCCTTGGCTTTTGGGTTTTGATAAAACGCCGACATTGGAATGACCGTCACACCTTTTTCAACGGTCAGCCATTGCGCAAAGGAGTTTTCGTCGTCAAACGACACATTTTTGTAATTTGCCAACATAAAAAACGTGCTGTCGCTGCGATAAGCCTGCAAGGCTGTTTTGGCCAATCCGGTTCGAAGGTAATCGCGCTTTTCCTGGTAAAAACCAGACAACGTTTCGTAGGTTTCCGGTTGAACCATGTAGCTGGCTAAGGCGTATTGCATTGGCGTATTTACTGTAAAAACGGTGAACTGATGAATTTTTCTGATTTCTTTCATCAAGTAATCCGGTGCAACGCAATAGCCTATTTTCCAGCCAGTAATGTGATACGTTTTACCAAACGACGAAACCACAATCGATCTATTTGCAATAGATGGTCGCGATGACAAGCTAAGGTGTGACTTGCCGTCAAATACGATGTGTTCATAAACTTCATCAGACAAGACGTAAAAGCCATGTTGTTGCATAAGCGTTTCAAGGGCATCAAGGTCTTTTTCTGCTAGCAACATGCCAGTTGGGTTATGTGGTGTGTTCAGTATTAATAGTCGAGTTTTAACGGTTATGGCATCGGCAACCTGGTTCCAGTCAATCGTGTAACTCGATTCGGGGGAATCCGGTACTTGCATTGAAACAATCACAGCTTTACCACCCGACAGGGTTATAGCTGGCAGGTACAAGTCGTACATTGGTTCAATAACAACGACTTCGTCACCAGGTCGTACTAGTGCTTGTATAGACACCATTAGCGCTTCGGTGGCACCGGAAGTAACCGTGACTTCGCTATTAGGGTTGTATTGGCATCCGTATAAGCGCGAAATTTTTTCACTGATGGCCAACCGCAAGTCTTCAATGCCCGCCATCGGGGGGTATTGGTTATGACCGTCGCTCATTGCTTTGTTTGTCAATTCAATGAGTTTTTTGTCAGGTGAAAAATCGGGGAATCCTTGCCCCAGATTGACCGATTTATGTTCGGCCGCCAATTGGCTCATCACTGTAAATATTGTGGTGCCTACATCAGGTAATTTAGAGTCGATTTTCATAGTGCTGTTCTTAAGTATTCAGTAGTACGAGACTTTAGTGCCTATTGGCCGTTGGGGTAATCATGTATTTGAAATCTCGGCACGCTATGGTTATGCTTCGGATGCATTTGAATTCAAGGTGGTGCTAGTCGCTCGTTGTGTTGAAATAAACCTCATACAAGTGGTGTCTACGCCCCTGGTTCTGTGTTTTTATTGTTTTTATTTAGGACGCTTGTACTATGGCTCAAACGGGCAAAGTTAAATGGTTTAACGCCGACAAAGGGTTTGGTTTCATCACACCAGACGCGGGCGGCGCAGATGTGTTCGCGCACTTCTCTGCGATTGAAGGTAACGGGTATCGCAGCCTTACCGAGGATCAAAGTGTTGAGTTCGAATTGAATGATGGCCCCAAGGGCCCTCAGGCAGCTAAGATCCGGGCGCTGTAAATACCTGGTTTTGGTTGAACCCCGGGATCACCCGGGGTTTTTTTATTCACATTTTATCCCTACCTTAACCACACGGTTGTCAACAGAGTTATCCACATCTATCTAATTCAATGTTTCACGTGAAACGTCGGCGCATGTTGCGCATATATTTTCATGAAACACAGAAGGTGTAAACACTAAATTATTCAGTTAACTGGTTACGATATGTAGGTTGGTTAAGGTTTGATTGATGTTTCACGTGAAACCATCACCAACTAATGTTGGGATTTAACTAAATAGAAAAACTAAGTTTCACGTGAAACAAATAGGGGAAGTTATAATCGGCGCTTAATGAACTATTAAAGCACCTCTATGATTTACCCAGACGAATTTGATGTCATTGTGATTGGTGGCGGTCACGCAGGTACAGAAGCTGCGTTGGCTTCAGCCCGAACCGGTGCAAAGACACTTTTGCTGACTCATAACATCGATACCCTGGGGCAAATGTCATGCAACCCTTCTATTGGTGGTATCGGAAAAGGCCATTTGGTAAAAGAGGTCGATGCGCTAGGCGGTGCAATGGCCTTAGCTACGGATGTTGCGGGAATACAGTTCAGAATCCTGAACCGATCTAAAGGCCCTGCCGTACGAGCCACGCGGGCCCAAGCTGACCGTTCCTTATATCGAAAAGCGATACGCACAACGTTACAAGACCAGCCCAACTTAACGATCTTTCAACAATCAGTTGAAGATCTGATATTGGATGGTGATCGAGTGACAGGAGCTGTCACTAAAATCGGATTATCATTCCGTGGTCGCTCGGTCGTGTTAACGGCTGGCACCTTCTTGAATGGTTTAATTCACGTTGGTCTTGATAATTATTCTGGTGGCCGTGCTGGTGACCCGCCGTCAATATCATTGGGTCAGCGCTTAAAGGAAATGAGACTTCCCCAAGGTAGGCTGAAAACAGGAACCCCGCCCCGAATAGATGCGCGGACTATCGATTTTGCCCGTACTCAGGTACAGCCAGGTGATAGTGACCCGGTCCCGGTATTCTCTTTTATGGGCGACGCGGCAATGCACCCTAAGCAGATGCCCTGCTGGATTACGCATACCAACGAAAAGACTCACGACATTATTCGATCGGGCTTGGACCGCTCCCCAATGTATAGCGACCAAGGTCAAATTGAAGGAATCGGCCCTCGTTATTGTCCTTCGATCGAAGACAAAATACATCGTTTCGCCGATAAGTCTAGCCACCAGATATTCCTTGAACCCGAGGGATTCAGTACAACAGAGATCTATCCCAACGGCGTTTCAACCAGCCTACCGTTTGATATTCAGCTTGCACTGGTGCGCACTTTACCCGGGCTGGAAAATGCAGTCATTATGCGTCCCGGCTATGCAATTGAGTATGACTATTTTGATCCACGTGAACTGAAGTTCTCGCTCGAAACAAAAGCGATATCTGGCTTGTTCTTCGCGGGGCAAATCAACGGGACAACGGGTTACGAAGAGGCAGCAGCTCAAGGTTTGTTGGCTGGCGTCAACGCCGCGCGATTTGCGAAAGAGTTGGAACCTTGGTGTCCAAAAAGAAATGAGGCCTACTTGGGTGTGCTTGTTGATGATTTGATTACACGGGGTGTTACCGAGCCCTATCGTATGTTTACATCGCGTGCTGAGTTCAGACTCAGCCTTCGTGAAGATAATGCTGACGCTCGTTTGACAGAAATTGGCCGTGAATTAGGCTTGGTCGATGATGCCCGATGGGATGCGTTCAACAAGAAACGAGATGCGGTGGCGCAAGAAGTTGAACGCTTGAAGTCGACTTGGGTGAATCCAAGAATCATCAGTGAAGCCGACGCAGTCCAAGTCATTGGCAAGAAGCTTGAGCGTGAATACGCTCTGATTGATTTGCTTAAACGGCCCGAAGTAAGCTATTTGAACCTTGCGACTCTGAAAACCGTTGACGGCCATAATATTGGTGGTCCTGCGGTTGAAGATCCCGTTGTTGCCGAACAAATCGAAATTCAAGTTAAATATGAAGGTTATGTCAACCGACAACAGGAAGAAGTTAGAAAACAGTCTGCACAAGAAGACCAGGAAATACCGGTCGATATTGATTACGATGCGATCACCAGTTTGTCGATCGAAGTTCGGCATAAGCTGAAACAAAGCAGGCCGGAAACAATTGGTCAGGCGCGACGCGTATCGGGTGTAACGCCAGCGGCATTGTCGTTATTGCTTATACATATAAAGCGCTTGAACTATGGCAGGCAGCCCGCATGACGCCACAAGAAGAAGCGCTTACTGCAAGGCTGAACAGCGCTGCGCTGGAATTAAACATCGATATGTCGGTAGCACAGGGTGAGACCTTATTGCGCTATTTAACGCAGCTCCAAAAGTGGAATCGTACTTATAATCTGACGGCGCTGCGTGATGTGAACAAAATGTTGGTTCAACATCTGTTCGATAGCATGGCATTGGTGCCGCCACTAAAGAAATATTTAGATACATTTAAAGCGACCGATGGACGCAATCGTCCCTTGCTTGACGTTGGCTCGGGCGGTGGACTACCGGGCATTGTCATTGCTGTGTTATTCCCCGACCGTGACGTTCATTGTGTCGACGCCGTCGAGAAGAAAATGGCATTTGTCAGACAAATGTCGGGCAGTTTGAAATTACCTAACCTGCATGCACATCACGCTCGAGTTGAGGCATTAGTGCCATTCGATGCCCAGGTGGTGGTGTCTCGAGCTTTTGCCTCGCTACAAGACTTCGCGCAGTTGGCTGGCCCGCATGTTGCTTCTGACGGGGTCTTGTTGGCCATGAAGGGCCATCGACCCGACGACGAAATCGACGCACTACATAAAAATACGCTTTGGCAAGTGCAGCAGATAGAGCCATTGCATGTCCCGGAACTCGAGGCGCAGCGTTGCCTGGTATGGATGAGCCGCAAGGAAATTAAATGAGTCAAAGTATTCAAAATGACGTCGCCAAGGTGTTTTGTATTGCCAACCAAAAAGGTGGTGTTGGGAAAACGACGACGGCAATCAACCTTGCAGCGGCACTCGCTGCAATGCGCAAACGGGTGTTATTAATTGATCTCGACCCTCAGGGCAATGCCACGATGGGCAGTGGTATTGACAAAAATGCGGCCGATGTCAATCTTTACCACGTGTTGATTGGCGAGGCCGAAATCGCAAAAGCGGCTGTTAAATCACCAACAGGACACTACGACGTTTTGCCATCAAATCGCGAACTGTCCGGCGCCGAAATTGATCTAGTTCAAATGGATCAACGAGAGCGTCAATTGAAGAACGCAATTCAAGGCGTAATTAGTGAATACGACTTCATACTCATTGATTGCCCGCCAACATTGTCGTTATTGACGCTCAATGGTTTGGCAAGCGCTCAGGGGGTCATCATTCCCATGCAGTGCGAGTATTTTGCTTTGGAAGGTCTTTCAGATCTGGTTAACACCGTAAAGCGTGTTCATCGTAATTTGAATCCCGACCTACAGCTAATTGGTTTGTTGCGCGTGATGTTCGATGCCCGCGTTACGCTGCAGCAACAAGTTTCAGCCCAAATAGAGCAACATTTTGGTGATCGCGTGTTTAAGGCGATCGTGCCACGTAATGTCCGTTTGGCCGAGGCACCAAGCCATGGCATGCCGGGTACGGTTTATGACAAAAGCTCACGCGGCGCAAAAGCCTATGTTGAGTTTGCACAAGAGCTGGTCAAGCGTGTTAAGCAAGACGCCCGCAAAAAGAAAGTCGAAAGCCAAGCCACTTAATTACAAGGAACCATACATAATGGCCACGAAAAAACCTAAAGGTCTGGGTCGCGGATTAGATGCGCTGCTTGGTGCAGACACTGGTGCTATCGATTCGCTGGGTGAATCAGCGTCTGCGCAGGCGCCGACAACGCCAAGCACCCTTCCGGTCAATAAACTGGTTGCAGGCAAATATCAGCCGCGCACCCGCATGGATGAAGGCGCACTGAATGAGCTGGCTGAGTCCATTCGAACCCAGGGCATTATGCAACCCATTCTGGTGCGGGCCCTAGCGGGGACACAAAAAGGAAAGTACGAAATTATTGCGGGTGAGCGCCGGTATCGCGCTGCCCAAATTGCTGGCCTAAAAGAAGTGCCCGTGCTGGTGCGCGATGTCGCCGATGAAAACGCCGCGGTCATGGCGCTTATCGAAAACATTCAGCGCGAAGACCTCAACCCGCTTGAAGAGGCGCATGGTGTTCGTCGTCTGCTGGATGAGTTTGGCTTGACCCATGAGCAGGCGGCTCAGGCTATCGGGCGCTCCCGATCGGCGACCAGCAACTTACTGCGGCTGCTTAACCTGACCGAGCCAGTACAAACGATGCTACTGGCTGGTGATATCGACATGGGTCATGCGCGCGCATTGTTGGCCATTGATGCCGGACAACA
>CAYPJI010000127.1:0-599 GCA_964411045.1 uncultured Methylobacter sp.
ATAGCGGCGGCTTTTTGTTCGGCTTGTCCGATCAGGTCTTCATTCTCCAGTGTTTCCAACACGGCTAATGCTGCGCTGCATGCCAGAGGATTGCCGCCGAATGTCGAGCCGTGGGCGCCAGCGGTAAATAATTGAGCCGCTTTGCCATGAGCAAGGCAGGCACCGATCGGCACGCCATTGCCCAATGCTTTGGCTAGTGTGCAAACGTCAGGCAGGATTGCATTATGCTGATAGGCAAGAAATTTTCCGGTGCGGCCTATGCCGGTCTGGATTTCATCCAGCATCATCAGCAGTCCGTGCTGGTCGCACAGATTGCGAATTTGGTTAAGGTAATCGGCAGCGGGAACGTTGACGCCGCCTTCACCTTGAACGGGCTCAACCAATACGGCAACGATATCGGCATTTTGTTTGATCGCTTGTTCGATGGCGTTGATGTCATTATAAGGTACGCGCACAAAACCTTCGACCAGTGGCGCAAAGCCTTGCTGCACTTTCGCGTTGCCGGTGGCGCTCAATGTGGCGAGCGTGCGGCCATGGAAGCTTTTTTCCATGACGATGATGGCCGGTATGCTTTTATCGCGCAATTCCCGTTGTAGAAG
>CAYPJI010000127.1:625-6288 GCA_964411045.1 uncultured Methylobacter sp.
TTTCTATATTTTGCTGATGGCCATACAGGCGGGCCAGTTTGATGGCGGCTTCGTTGGCTTCGGCGCCGGAATTGCAGAAAAAAACATTATCCATGCCGCTTTTTGCGATCAATTTATCGGCCAGGCGCTCCTGGGCAGCGATGCCATACACGTTTGACGTATGTAGCAAGGTTTCGCTTTGTTTGCAGATAGCCCTGTGCACTGCCGGGTGCGCATGGCCCAGATTGCATACGGCTATGCCGGATAAGGCATCCAGATAACGTTTATTGTTAGTGTCCCACAACCATGCGCCGGCGCCGCGCTCAAAAGTCACGGGTAAGCGCCCATAAGTTGGCATAATATGGCTAGTCATTGATTCTGCCTATAAACAAAAATAGCGGAAAGTCGGTTGCCCGTTGGAAAAATGTTCGATTATAGTTTTCAAACAGCTCTCAGGCAAGCGCAGGCTTGCAAGATTTGCTTTTTTAACGCCATAATTGTTGATAATATTAGTTGGTTTTATTTCTCAAGTGAGTAACTGCTACTATGAACGTAATTGAAAGAATCAAAGACCAGATTGAAAATAATCCGGTTGTTTTATATATGAAAGGCACGCCTGATTTTCCACAATGCGGATTTTCCGGCCAGACTGTTCAGGTGCTGGATGCCTGTCATGCGAAATACATGTACGTCAATATCTTCGAAGATCTTGAGATTCGCGAGGCGCTTAAGGAATATTCAAACTGGCCGACCTATCCGCAGCTTTACATCGGCGGGGAACTCGTAGGCGGCTGCGATATAGTGATTGATCTGTACAACAAGGGCGAGTTGAGCAAAATGCTGGCAGCAGTGGGCGCTATTGCAGAATGATTTGCAGAGACTATCATACCCGGGACGCGGGTATGATAGTCATTGTCCTAGAGGGCGAGTGATTCGAACCGTTTCCAGCGGTTGACTATCTTGCAGAATAACTCGGCTGTCTTCTCCGCATCGTATAGCGCGGAATGCGCTTTTTCATTGTCCCATTCCAGGCCGGCCGATTTAGCAATTTTTGCCAGCACGGTTTGCTGATACGCCAATCCTCCCAGCGTAGCCGTGTCAAATGTACTGAACGGATGAAACGGGCTTCTTTTTATTTGCGTGCGATGGATGGCCGCATTCAGGAAATTGATGTCGAAAGCCGGATTATGGCCTACCAGAATCGCCCGTGTGCAATTGTTGCGCTTTACCGCCTCCTTGATGGGCTTGAACAGCATGTCAAGCGCCTCTCTCTCATCAATGGCCATACGGAAAGGGTGATGCGGGTCTATGCCGTTGAATTTGAGGGCGGATTCATCGAACTCGGCGTTTTTGAACGGGATCACATGCGTCGAGTAGCGCTCAGTGATTTCCAGATCGTGCTGGCTGTTAAGTTCGACAATCACGGCGGCGATTTCCAGCAATGCATGCTTTTTAGGGTTAAAACCGGCTGTCTCTATGTCGACAACGACGGGCAGATAGCCTCTAAAGCGTTTGTCTAAAGGAATTTTGGGTATATCCATTAAATTTGAGCGGAATCAGGGGTATGAGAAGAATTAAGTAACATAATGGCCAATATCGATAGCTGAAGCCGTTTATGCTATGTTACGCGAAATTTAAGTCAGAATAAAAATAATAGCGAAATTAAAGGCAAAGCCATGCATAAGAACAGATCAATAACACAATTGGCAAATTTTATATTATTGGGCATGATGGCGGGATGCGCAACCAGTACACGAGATACCAGAGATCCGCTGGAAAACTGGAACAGGGATGTGCAGTTGTTCAATGATAACCTTGATGAGTATGTAGGAAAGCCTATTGCCAATGGCTATCAGTGGATTATGCCGTCATTCGCCGATCGCGGCGTAACTAATTTTTTCAGTAATATTAATGATATTGGCGTCACAATAAATGATCTTTTACAGTTCAAGTTATCGCAGGCCGGCATGGATGGATCGCGCTTTATTGTCAATACGGTGGCCGGTATCGGCGGATTCATCGATGTTGCGGAGATGATTGATCTGCCCAAACACGAAGAGGATTTTGACCAGACGCTGGGTGTCTGGGGCTTGCCGACAGGGCCTTATCTGGTCTTGCCTCTCTTCGGGCCCAGTTCTCCGCGCGGCTTAGGTGGCCTGATAGGCGATGCGGCCATGAATCCTGTCAGTTATCTTGATAGCGGCATTATCAGCGGCTCATTGTTCGCGACGAATTGGACTGATTTTCGCGCAGACAATTTGGGAACTGAAAAAGCAGCGGATGAAGCGGCTTTGGACAGGTATGAGTTTTTCAAAAACGCCTATTTGCAGCGGCGCAATTATCTGGTCCACGACGGCAATGTGCCGGAGGAGGAGGAGGATGAACTGGAGCTGGACGAAAATAATCCATAACCGATTCATCCTTCATTAACCTGTATTCAGACCGCAAACAGACGACAGATCCTGCCTGTTTGCGGTCTGAATGAGGTTACTGCGCTATCTGCCAAGTCAGTTCTTCATCGGCTTTCAGCGGCGTGATCGATACCGAATCATCGCCGTAAGCGGCCGGCACTTTCCATGTGGTTTTTTCCAGAGTGATCGTGCCTGAATTTCTCGGCAAACGGTAGAAATCGGCGCCATGAAAGCTCGCAAAACCTTCCAGCTTGTCCAGCGCATCGGCCCGTTCGAAGACTTCCGCGTACAGTTCCAGCGCGGCATGGGCGCTGTAACAGCCCGCGCAACCGCAAGCGGCTTCCTTCAACGAAGTCAGATGCGGGGCGCTGTCTGTGCCCAGGAAGAATTTCGGATTGCCGCTGGTGGCGGCGGCGACCAAAGCCTGACGGTGATGTTCGCGCTTGATGATGGGCAGGCAGTAATGATGCGGCCGTATGCCGCCGGCCAGAAGGGCGTTGCGGTTGAACATCAGGTGTTGCGGCGTAATGGTGGCGCCAATGCGCGCGCCGGCCGATTGTACAAACTGCACGGCTTCCGCCGTTGTCACATGCTCGACCACGATGCGCAGTTCCGGGAAATTTTTGACGATGTCGGCCAGAGCGGTATCGACGAATACGCGTTCCCGGTCGAAAATATCGCAAGCCTCATCGGTGACTTCGCCATGGATCAGCAAAGGCACATCGTGTTTTTCCATGGCTTCCAGCAGCGGGTAGGCGGTCTTGATATTGCTGATGCCGGCATCGGAGTGGGTCGTGGCGCCGGCCGGATACAGTTTGAACGCCTGGACGTGTTCGCATTCGGCGGCTTTCCGGATTTCATCCGCAGTCGTCGCGCCAGTCAGGTATAGCGTCATCAGCGGCGTAAAATCCAGGCCCGCCGGTACAGCCTGCAGGATTTCCTCCCGATAAGCCAGGGCCTGCGCCACGGTTGTCACGGGCGGTTTCAGATTGGGCATGATGATGGCGCGGGCGAATCGCCGTGCGGTATGCGGCATGACAGTTTTTAAAATCGAGCCGGTTCTGACGTGCAAATGCCAATCGTCGGGTCGTGTGATGGTTAATTTTTTCATTCTGGATGTCATCTTTCTGTAAAATAGGCAATTATTTTATAGGAAGGACCTTGAAAAACTAATACAGTCCCCTATTTTGGGTATTATTTTTTTGTTATCGGAGGGGCTAATGCCAATTTACGAATATCAATGTCAAGCGTGCGGTCATGAACATGAAGCTTTGCAAAAACTCAGCGACGCGCCATTAATCAACTGCCCGGCCTGCAGCCAGCCGGAGCTCATGAAGAAGATTTCGGCGGCCGGATTCAGACTGAAAGGCGGCGGCTGGTATGAAACCGATTTTAAAAGCGGCAACAAGAAAAACGTAGCGGGCGAGAGCGGCAGTTCCAGCGCCAGCGCGCCAAGTGCCGCCAGTTGCTGCGGCGGAGGCTGCAAGACCAGCCATTAGAAGCCGGCTTGCATATGCCGGTCTAAGCACGTAATATCGACAAATTTTTTGGATTAACAGAGAAAACTTATGCGTACCCACAAGTGTGGAGAATTAAACAAAAAACATTTAGCCGAAACGGTTGAATTATGCGGCTGGGTTCACCGCCGCCGGGACCATGGCGGGGTTATTTTTATTGATCTGAGAGACCGCGCCGGTCTGGTGCAAGTCGTATTTGATCCTGATTCTCCCGAAACTTTCGCGATCGCCGAAAGTGTACGCAGCGAATATGTTTTAAAAGTCAACGGGATCGTGCGCGACCGTCCCGAAGGCACGGTTAATCCGAATATGGGCACCGGCGAGATCGAGGTGCTGGCCACCGGTGTGGAAGTGCTGAACGAATCCGAAACGCCGCCTTTCCCGATCGAAAGCGACATCGAAGTCAACGAGGAAATGCGCCTGCGCTACCGCTACATCGATTTGCGCCGCACGTCCATGCAGGAAAAAATGCGCGTGCGCCGCGATGTCACGCGCACACTGCGCAATTTCCTCGATGACCACGAGTTCTTCGAGATCGAGACGCCTTACCTGACCAAAGCCACGCCCGAAGGCGCGCGCGATTACATCGTGCCCAGCCGCACGCATGAAAATTCCTTTTTTGCCTTGCCTCAGTCGCCGCAGCTTTACAAGCAGATACTGATGGTTGCCGGCATGGACCGCTATTATCAGGTCGTGCGCTGCTTCCGCGACGAAGACCTGCGCGCCGACAGGCAGCCTGAATTTACCCAGCTCGATATCGAGACCTCTTTCATGGACGAAAACGAGATCATGGAAATCATGGAAGAGATGATCCGCCAGCTGTTCGCCAAGGTTAGCGGCGTGCAGCTCGATGCAACTTTCCCGCGCATGACTTATCAGGAAGCCATGTCCCGGTTCGGCGTCGACCGCCCTGACTTGCGCATTCCGCTGGAATTGGTCGACATCGCCGAAGAAATGAAAGCTGTCGATTTCAAAGTCTTTTCGGGCCCGGCCAACGATCCGAAAGGCCGCGTTGTGGCCATGCGCCTGCCTAACGGCGGCGACCTGAGCCGTAAGGACATCGAGGATCTGACCAAATTCGTCGGCATTTATGGCGCCAAAGGTCTGGCTTATATTAAAGTCAATGACCGCGATGGCGGCATCGACGGCTTGCAGTCGCCGATCGTCAAATTCGCGCCGGCTGAAGTCTGGGAAAAAGTGCTGACCAAGACCGGCGCCCAAACCGGCGACCTGGTTTTCTTCGGCGCCGACAAGGCGAGCGTCGTCAACGAAGCGATGGGCGCGCTGCGCGTCAAGCTGGGCCATGACCTGAACATGCTGGAAGGCGAATGGAAGCCGGTCTGGGTGGTCGATTTCCCGATGTTCGAATGGGACGACAAAAACCAGCGCTGGGCCGCGATTCACCATCCGTTCACGGCGCCAAGCTGCTCGGCTGAAGAATTGCTGGCCAACCCCGGCACGGCGCTGTCGCGCGCTTATGACCTGGTATTGAACGGCACCGAAGTCGGCGGCGGCTCGATCCGTATCCACCGTCCGGCCATGCAGCAGACCGTATTTACAATTCTGGGCATCGACGACAACGAAGCCAGAGAAAAATTCGGCTTCCTGCTCGATGCCTTGAAGTACGGCGCACCGCCGCACGGCGGACTGGCATTCGGATTGGATCGTCTGGTCATGCTGTTCACCGGATCGCACTCGATCCGCGACGTGATCGCTTTCCCTAAAACACAATCAGCGGCCTGTCCTTTAGTCAACG
>CAYPJI010000128.1:0-1665 GCA_964411045.1 uncultured Methylobacter sp.
GATCGCCCGGCGCCTGACCGATACGTTCGGCGCCGACCGCATCCTCGTTCCGGGGCGCTGCCGCGGCGATCTGGAAGCCTTATCGAAGGGTTTGGGCATTCTGGTGGAGCGTGGGCCGGAAGAATTGAAGGATTTGCCGCAGTTTTTCGGAAAAGAAGCTCACAAAATCGATTTAAGCCGCTATAGCGTCAAAATTTTCGCCGAAATTACCGATGCGCCCAATATTACTGTTGAAGAAGCCATCAAGCGTGCCTATTACTATAGACAAAACGGCGCCGACGTCATCGACATAGGCTGCCTGCCGAGCACCGATTTTCCGCACATGGAGGCTGTCATCGGCACGCTGAAACAGGAAGGCTTCACGGTCAGCCTCGATTCTCTAGAAGACGATGATTTGCTCAGGGGCGGCAAGGCCGGTGCGGACTACTTGCTCAGCCTGCACGAGAGCAGCCTCTGGATCGCCGATGAAGTGGAATCAACGCCGATTCTGATCCCCAAAAAACACGAAGATCTGGCTTCGCTGGACCGGGCCATTGCAGGCATGCAGGCCAAAAACCGCGCCTTCATCGTCGACCCCATTCTGGACCCTTTGCACTTCGGCTTTACAGCTTCGATCGTGCGCTATCATGAAGTCAGGAAAAACCATCCCGATATCGAAATGATGCTCGGCGTCGGCAATATAACCGAGCTGACGCATGCCGACACCCTAGGCATGAATGCCCTGCTGCTGGGTATTTGCTCGGAACTCAACATCAACAGCATTCTGGCTACCGAAGTCAGCAAGCATGCCTGCCGCGCCGTCAAGGAAGCCGATCTGGCGCGCCGCATCATGTTTGCAGCCAAGGAGCACAACATGCTGCCCAAGCATATCGATCCGGGCTTAATGGCCCTGCACGAGATATCGCCGTTCCCGTATCAACTGGAAGAAATCAAGGAAATCGCCGCGCAAATCCGCGACCCCAGCTTCCGCATCCAGATCAGCGCCGAAGGCCTGCATGTTTTCAACCGCGACGGCTTTCACAGCGCCACCGATCCGTTCGATCTGTATCCCAAGCTGCAGGTTGAAAACGACGGCGGCCATGCCTTTTATTTAGGCGTAGAACTGGCGCGCGCCGAAATCGCCTGGCTGCTCGGCAAGCGTTTCAGCCAGGACCAGCCATTGGTCTGGGGCTGCGCCGCCAAGACAACAGAACCTACCGTTGACCTGCACACCTTCAAGCCGGCAGGCACTACCTTGCAAAAAAAATAATGATTCAAGAAACCATAGTCACTACCGTAAACAGCTCAGGGATGGCGCATATCGCTCCCATGGGCATCCATGCCGAAAGCCGGACAGCCGATGAATTGGTCATCCTGCCCTTCCGGCCTTCGGCAACGCTCGACAATCTGCTGGCCAGCCGGACCGCCGTAATCAACTATTGCGATGACGTGCGCGTTTTCGCCGGCTGCCTGACCGGACGGCGCGACTGGCCGTTGAAGCCGGCCGAGAAAATCAACGGCCAGGTCCTGACGGCGGCCCTGGCCCACTCCGAAGTGGAACTGGTGCGCGTGGAAGAAGACCCGGTCCGGCCGAAGCTGTTCTGCAAAGCCGTCCACAGCGTCAATCATGCGCCGTTCCGGGGCTTCAACCGCGCCCAGTTTTCGGTGCTGGAGGCGGCGATCCTG
>CAYPJI010000128.1:1675-6285 GCA_964411045.1 uncultured Methylobacter sp.
TGGTCGGAACGAAGTGCCGCATGGCAGAGTATCAGGCGGCGATCCTGATCAGCCGGCTGCGCAGACTCCCGCTGGAAAAAATTGAATCCGAAATCGACTATCTGCGCATCGGCCTTGAGAAAACCGCCGGCGACCGGGAACGGGAAGCCTGGGGCTGGTTGATGGCCGTTATCGACGCGCATAAAAAGGAGATGGATGCATGACCGGAATGCTAGCCAGCGTCAACAGCGTGGAAGAAGCCGCGCTCGTGCTGAACGCGCAGGTGGATATCATTGATCTGAAGCAGCCCGAGCAAGGCGCCCTGGGAGCGCTGGAAACCGGGCTCGTCAAGCAAATCGTAACGCACATCGGCGGGCGCAGCCCGGTCAGCGCGACCATCGGTGACTTGCCCATGCAGCCGGAGCCTGTTTTCGAAGCGGTTAACACCATGGCTGAAACCGGCGTCGATTACATAAAAATCGGCTTTTTTCCGGGCGGCGATTGGCCGGGAACCGTAGCCAGGTTATCGCCATTAGCCGGACGGCATGCCTTGATTGCCGTGTTGTTCGCAGACACGCAGCCGGATCTGTCCATTGTCGCCGCATTGAAAGACGCCGGCTTCAAGGGCGTCATGCTCGACACCATGGACAAGCAAAAGGGCTCTCTGACGCAGGTCATGGACAAAACCGCCATCGGGCAATTCGTCGCGCAAGCCAAGGCCAGCCAATTGCTGTGCGGGCTTGCAGGTTCCCTCAGGCTAACGGACATCGCCGGCTTGATGCCTTATCGGGCCGATTACCTGGGCTTCAGAGGCGCGTTATGCCAGCGCCATGAACGCACCGCACAACTGAATATGGAGGCAATCGCCCGTATAAGACAGGCTATTGTCGATGCAATCTAAAAATCACATCACCACCAAAATCCTGATCGCGATGGTCATCGGATTGCTGATGGGCGGCCTGATCAACGCCTTCGGCAAGGATGTCGCTTTTATCCAGACTTACCTGGTCCATGGCTTGTTCCACGTTGTCGGCGCCGCATTTGTGAATGCCTTGAAAATGTTGGTCGTGCCGCTGGTCACTTTTTCGCTGATTTGCGGCGTCTGCGGTATCGGCGATGTCAGCGTGCTGGGCCGCGTGGGTCTTAAAGCACTGGCGCTTTTCATTCTGACCACCGCAATTGCGATTACGCTGGCGCTCAGCGTCGCGGCCTTGATCGGCCCCGGCAAGGATTTCGCCAATGCGCAGCCGTTGTCGGACTTTACGCCGCCGCCGGCACCGCCTGTCACGGACGTCTTGATCCATATCGTGCCGGACAATCCCGTCCGGGCTTTTGCCGAGGGCGATATGCTACAAATCATTTTTTTTGTCATCGTGTTTGCCATCGCCATGCTGATGAGCGGCGATGCGGGCCGGTCACTGGCCCAGTCGGCCGAGCGAATGAATGAAGTCATGATGAAAGTCGTGACGCTGGTCATGGATTTTGCCCCGATCGGCGTATTTTTCCTGGTGGCCAAGACCTTTTCCGAGCAAGGCATCGGCCTGATCATGCCGATGATCGGCTATTTCTCGGCGGTCGTTTTTTGCCTGCTGCTGCATTTCTTCGGCACTTATGGTTTGCTGATCGCCTTGATGGCAAAGCTGAATCCGCTGGTGTTTATCCGCAAGATGCGTTCCGTGCATGTTTTCGCGTTCAGCACCGCCAGTTCCAACGCCACGATTCCGGTTAATCTCCAGGCCGCCGAAAAGCGCCTCGGCGTCGACAATGCCATCGCCGCGTTCACGATCCCTCTGGGCGCGACCATCAACATGGATGGCACGGCAATCATGCAGGGCGTCGCGACCGTGTTTATCGCCAATGTCTATGCCATTGATCTGAGCCTGGGCCAATACGTGACCGTGATCGGCATGGCGACGCTGGCATCGATCGGCACGGCCGGCGTGCCCGGCGTCGGCCTCGTTATGCTGGCCATGGTGCTGAATCAGGTCGGGCTGCCCGTGGAGGGTATCGGCCTGATCATGGGCGTGGACCGGATTCTGGACATGCTGCGCACAGCGGTCAATATTACCGGCGATGCGGTAGTCACCTGCATTATTGCGCGCGGTGAAAATGCGCTCGACGAAAGGGTTTTCAACGACCCCAACGCCGGCATCATCACGGAGATCGAGCTGCCTCATAAAAAAACGCATCTATAAATCAGATGTCTTTCAATAAGCGGTTTTGCTCGACATTTTCGATACACTGCCTGAATTCATTGACGACATTCATAAACTGCTCATCCTCCCCGATATCCGGCAGATGATTCTGCCCCCGCCGCTCCAGCGCATTGATGACATAAGCTACCGTCACTTGATTGACATCGACGGCGGGCAGATAAACCTCACCGGCCTCATCCTCGGCTTTAACCTGGACAACAATTTGGCAGGCCATCAGTTCCGCTAAAGCGCCGTGGATAACATAGGCTGGAAGATCCAGTCGGGATGCTATGTCAAGTGCGCTTAAAGGATCTTGCTGTGCCACGAAATTCTTGATGATCAAATGCGCCGCTTTCAGCGCGATAACCTTTTTCAGAAAGAGACTCAAGTCCTCGACTTTATTCTTGCCTTGGTAATCCTCATAGTTCTGCAAATAAAAACTGATCTCGCAGCCGAACAGGACGATCATCCAGCCGATCTGCAGCCAGATGATGAACAAGGGCAAGGCGGCAAAACTGCCGTAAATGGCGTTATAGCTGGACACGCCGATTTGCAGGGTCAGGTAAACCCACTGCGCCAATTGATAGACAACGCCCGTAATCACGCCGGCAATGATGCCCGCCTTGTAATCCACTTTGAGGTTAGGGATAAAAATGAAGGTAAAAGCGAAGAGCGCGGACAGAATAACGACCGGCAACAACCCCAATAGCCTGAGTACCGCCCATGTACCCGCCTCCGGCAGGTTGATGGCGTCTACCAGCCAGGTTATCTGGGTTTTCAGAAACACGGTAATGCCGCTGGAAATGACCAGCAAGATGGGAGCCAGCAACATGATCGACAGATAATCGGCTAATTTACGCCCTAACGGCCTGTCTTTGTCTATTTTCCAGATACGGTTAAAGGATCTCTCGATATGGCCGATCAATTTGATCACGGTCCAAAACAAAACAATGATACCGATACCGGCCACCACCTCGCCTTGCGTGCTAGCCAGCATATTTTCCGCGAAATCGATCAACTTCAGTGCCAGCGTATCCTGGCTTGGCATCTGCTCGAGCAGTTGTTTTTCCAGTGTTTTTTCATAGCCGAAACCCTTGGCGATGCCAAACAACAAGGCGAAAACCGGCACTATCGCCAATAGCGAATAAAGCGTCAAGGCGGACGCCCTTAAAGGTCCCAGATCGCGATTGAATCCTTCATAGGATAAGAGAATGACTTTTGTGAATTTCAGCAGTTTCGCCTTGAAAGGCGAAAGCCGCTGTTCGCGCTGTACCCAGATGTCTTCTTTAAAATAATCGATGAAATTGAGATTCATGAGCTGGTCCTATGCTGTCGAATTCCGTTGAATATGACTTCTTGAAGCGCCTCTAATTCAAATCAATGCGAATCCTTGCCGCTGTAAATCTTGTCAATGAGGCTTTTAAACCATAGAGGCCGAAACAGCACGATAAACAAGCCCATGCCTGCAGTGATCGGAATCGGGCCAATATCCAGTATCATCAATAGCAACAATGTAAAAACGCATTTGATTCTCGCAGCCATATGACGATCGCTCATGAAAGCACCCGATTGAAATAGAAGTCGATGAATTGAAAAGATTGTAAGTCAATCCGCCTGCCAACAGAAGCTACAATGTATAATGCCATTTAGCGTAAAATATGAAGGTTGAGGACATCGCTTGGCAATAATGCATCGTTAACCTTCGCATATATTGAATGCATGATGAATAACGCTGCAAAAATTAAATAATGATCCGTTTGACTGGCGCTCGCCAGCTGATTAGTGACTCAATGACATTAGGTAAAAAACCGGGCAGATGACTGAGGAAGACAGATTATTTCAACAAGCGGGCCATGCCGAAGACTTTGCGTTTGATGAGCGAGTTGCCAAGGTGTTCGACAACATGGTCTCCGGAAGCATGCCTTGTTAATCATGCCTGATGAGTTTTTATTTGTTTACGGCACTTTAAGGCAGGAATTTGCATTGCCCGTGCATGATTTGATGAAACAACATTGCCGATTCCACGATCAGGGCAGTATGTACGGCCATCTTTATCAGGTCGACGGTTACCCCGGCGTTATTGTGCCTCCTCATTGCCGCAGACGGGTGCATGGAGAACTCTACCACATCATCAACAAAGATGAGCTTTTTCTGCTGCTGGACGACTATGAGCAGTGTTCGGCAAAGTATCCAAAGCCGCATGAGTATGTCAGAAAACAGGTTGATGTAACGACTAGCAGTGGCGCTGTCTGTAAGGCATGGAGCTATATTTACGATCGCGCAGTCGCCGGACTGGTCCGCATCCATTCGGGCGATTACGTCAGCCATATGCGCGGTTTCGGCAAAGTCCGATACAATGCCGTTTAAAATACGTCTGTTGCGGTTTCCTGCTTGATTATCAGAATTTCCTTTCTACTGTTTCTGCTCTCGCTGCCG
>CAYPJI010000129.1:0-6235 GCA_964411045.1 uncultured Methylobacter sp.
GTCAGCGAACCCGACACCCGCCTCACCGGTTCGATCTGGGCGCTGGGACTGATGGGGCTCAACTCAAAACCGATGCGCTCCATTTTCTCCGGCGAGGTGAAAATTGAAGGCGACATGCATACCGGCCGCAAATTTCAGGAACTGTTCGATAAACTGGACATTGATCTGGAAGAAAAACTGTCGCACTACACCGGCGATATTATCGCGCATCAGATCGGCCGGTTTTTCCGCGCCGGCCAACGCTGGGGAAAAGATTCCATTGAAACTTTCCGGCTGAACGCGGCGGAATTTCTGCAGGAAGAAACGCGCGATCTGCCGGCTGCCCCGGAAATGGATATTTTTTGTCGACAAGTTGATGAACTGCGCTCCGATTTTGACCGCCTATCAAGCCGGATTGAACGTCTGAACGATGCACTGGCGAGTTTAAAGCAGAAATAAAACCGGTCTTGCTCTACTAATACCCTCTCCGGTGGGCACAGAAAGCCGCGCCCACTCTACAACCAAAGGTAAATACGTGATCCGCCCTAAAATATTATTGCGCCTGATCCATATTAACTGGGTTCTGGTCTTTCACGGCCTGGACGAGATCGTTTTAAAAACCCATTTATTCCGCCCCGTTCGATTCCTGGCCGTTTTCTCCCCCAACTACTGGCTCAAGCGACAAACCGCCTCGCGTGCTGTGCGCATTCGTCGCGCCTTGGAAGATCTGGGGCCTATTTATGTCAAATTCGGCCAGGCACTATCGACCCGGAAAGACCTGCTCCCCGATGACATTGCCGATGAACTGGTCAAGTTGCAGGACAGAGTTCCGCCGTTTCCGAGCGAAGTCGCGCGCGGCATTATTGAACAAGAACTCGGCATGCCCGTCTCCGATGCCTTTGCCGAGTTCGATCCGGAGCCTCTGGCTTCGGCCTCGGTCGCACAGGTTCATACGGCCGTGCTGCACAGCGGCGAGCAGGTCGTCGTTAAGGTTCTGCGTCCCGATATCGAAGCACGCATCCACTCCGACGTAGGCCTGCTTTATGAGTTGGCCCGTTTCGCCGAGAGATTCTGGCCTGACGCACGGCGTCTGCGCGCATTGGAAGTCGTCGCCGAATTTGAAAAAACAACGCTGGACGAGCTTGACCTGATCCGCGAAGCCGCCAATGCGGCTAAATTGCGCCGCAATTTCCAGGGTTCGGACATTATTTACATCCCGGAAATCCACTGGCCACTGACGCGCCGGAAAGTCATGGTCATGGAGCGCATTCATGGCATCCCGGTCGGCGAAATCGCGGCGCTGCGCGAAGGCGGCGCCGATTTCAAATTGCTGGCCGAACGCGGCGTGGAAATCTTTTTCACCCAGGTGTTCCGCGACAACTTCTTTCATGCCGACATGCACCCCGGCAATATCTTCGTCGATCTGCCTTCCAAATACATCGCCGTCGACTTCGGCATCGTCGGCTCATTATCTTTGTCCGACCAGCGCTATCTGGCCGAGAACTTCCTGGCCTTCTTCAATCGGGATTACCGCCGAGTCGCGCAAATGCATGTCGAATCCGGCTGGGTGCCCGGTTCAACGCGCATAGAAGAATTCGAATCGGCCATACGCAGCGTGTGCGAGCCGATCTTCGAAAAGCCGCTCAAGGACATCTCCTTCGGGCAGCTGCTGCTGCGCCTGTTCCAGACCGCCCGGCGCTTTGACATGCACGTGCAGCCGCAACTGGTCTTGCTGCAGAAAACCCTGCTCAATATCGAAGGCCTCGGGCGCCAGCTTTATCCCGATCTGGACTTGTGGCAAACGGCCAAGCCGTTCCTGGAAAAATGGTTTCATGAACGCATGAGCCCTAAAGCCAAAATCGACAGGATCATCAAACAGTTCCCGGAACTGGCCGAGCAGTTTCCGGAAGTCCCTTCGCTGATTTATAAAGCCCTGGACAATGCCGCACACGCAAGGCCCAATGCCGAAGCGCATAATCGCGAACTCGCCCTGCTGCGCCAGCAAATGGAAAGCAACCACCGCCGGACGGTATGGGCCATTCTGGCCAGCGCCGTCGCGATCAGCGTGGCGGTTTTATTTCGATAAATCAGCGCAAGGCCAAATCATAATCGGACTTTGTCTGAAATGATTGTCAAAAAAAATACCAATAAATAACATAAACAGGAGAGTCTACTATGTCGATTAAAAGAATGGTCGATCTGGATTTGTCGGGCAAACGCGTACTGATCCGTGAGGATCTGAACGTGCCGGTGAAAAACGGCAAAGTCACCAGCGATATCCGCATTCGAGCCAGCCTGCCAACCATTCAAAAAGCCCTGGAAGGCGGTGCTGCCGTCATACTGTTATCGCACCTGGGCCGGCCGGTTGAGGGCCAGTATTCGGAAGAGGCGTCATTAAAGCCGGTAGCCGAGCACTTGTCGGAACTGCTCGACCAACCCGTCAGGCTGGAAAAAGACTGGCTGGACGGCATTGACATCAAGCCGGGCGAAGTCGTGCTGTGCGAGAACGTGCGCTTCAATGCCGGCGAAGGCAAAGACAGTGACGAGTTAGGCAAGAAAATGGCCGCGCTCTGCGATATCTTTGTCATGGACGCCTTTGGCACCGCGCACAGGGCGCAGGCCTCGACGCACAGCGTCGCCAAATACGCGCCTATCGCCTGCGCCGGCCCTCTGCTGGCCAGCGAACTGGACGCGCTGGGCAAAGCGCTGGAAACGCCGGTCAAACCGCTGGTCGCGATTGTCGGCGGCTCTAAAGTTTCCACCAAGCTGACAGTGCTGAAATCGTTGTCTGAAAAAGTCGACCAGCTGATCGTCGGCGGCGGCATTGCCAATACGTTTATTGCGGCGGCAGGCTTTCCTGTCGGCAAATCGCTGTACGAAGAAGACCTCCTTGACGAAGCCAAGCAACTGATCGAGATGGCCAAGCGCAGCGGCTCTGATATTCCGGTACCGACCGATGTCGTGTGCGCGAAGGAATTCTCGGAAACCGCCATCGCTTCAGTCAAGAAAGTCGAGGACGTCGAAGCCGATGACATGATCATGGATATCGGCCCCGAAACGGCCAAACACTACGCGCAACTGCTGAAGTCGGCCGGCACCATTGTCTGGAACGGCCCGGTCGGCGTGTTCGAGTTTGATCAGTTCGGCAACGGCACGAAATCCCTGGCTACGGCCATCGCCGAAAGCAGCGCCTTCTCGATTGCCGGCGGCGGCGACACGCTGGCGGCAATCGATAAATACGGCATCAACGATCGGGTCTCCTACACCTCTACCGGCGGCGGCGCGTTTCTGGAATTTCTCGAAGGCAGAGAACTTCCGGCCGTTTCCATTTTAAAATCACGCGCCTAGAGGTTTAAGTCGGGCGGTGTTTTTTATATAATGCATCGCCTCTTTATTTCATTTAGCTCAACGGCTGAATGAAACGGATCCCTGTCAGTCCTGTCGAATGGACTGATCTCTTAATTTATTAGGTTTAAAAATGGCCAGAGTCACAGTTGAAGATTGTTTAGATCACGTAGAAAACCGTTTCAAACTGGTTTTATTAGCCAGTACCAGAGCCCGTCAACTCAGCAAGGGTGCTGATGAATTTGTCGCTCGCAATAAAGACAAGGATACGGTTGTCGCTTTACGCGAAATTGCAGCAGGTCATGTCACGTCTGAAAATGTCAACAAGCTGCACCGTACTGTCGATAGTCACGAAAGTGCCAGCACCATGTTTTAATCGCTGAATCCATGTTAAATATAGTCGCCGACACTATCGAACTGGAACGCCCTCAGGACAAACTGATCCGGCGTTTGTGCGAGACCTTGAGCGACTATCTGGATCAGGCTCAGATCGACGAAATTGTCCGCGCCTATGAGTTCGGCGCCGCCGCTCATGCCGGCCAATTTCGCAAAACCGGCGAAGCTTATATTTGCCACCCTATTTCCGTTGCCATCAGCCTGGCTGAAATGCGCATGGATGCGCATGGCATCATGGCGGCCATCCTGCACGACGTCATTGAAGACACGCCGGTCAGCAAGAAAGAATTAGCCAAACAGTTCGGCCAGGAAGTGGCGGAACTGGTCGACGGCGTCACCAAACTCACCAAAATCGATAGCAAATCGCATGCCGAAGCGCAGGCCGAAAATGTCCGCAAGATGTTCATGGCCATGGCCAAGGATTTACGCGTGATCATGGTCAAACTGGCGGACCGGCTGCACAACATGCAGACGCTCGGCGCCATGAAGCCCGCAAAAAAGCGCCGCATTGCCCGTGAAACGCTCGACATCTATGCCCCGATCGCCAACCGGCTGGGCATGAACAATATCCGGCACAAGCTCGAATCGCTGGGCTTTGAGGCGATGTACCCGGTGCGCCATGCCATTCTGAAAAATGCGGTCAAGAAAGCCCGCGGCAATCGCCGCAAGATCGTCGACACGATAGAAAGCGCGATAAAAAACCGTCTGGAACAGGCCGACCTGCACTGCGAGGTGGCTGGGCGCGAAAAGAATCTTTTCAGCATCTACCAGAAAATGCTGAACAAGAAGATTTCCTTTTCGGATGTTTTCGACGTCTATGCCTTCAGGATCTATTGCGATGACGTCGATAATTGTTACCGCGTCCTGGGCATCGTACACAATCTGTACAAGCCCATTCCGGGCCGCTTCAAGGACTACATCGCACTGCCCAAGGCCAATGGCTATCAGTCCCTGCACACCATACTGATCGGCCCTTACGGCGTGCCCATTGAAATCCAGATCAGAACGCACGAAATGCACCGCATGTCGGAATCGGGCATCGCGGCGCATTGGCTGTACAAATCCGACGACGATAAACCCGAAAAATTCCAGGCCGGCGCCAACGAATGGCTGCGCGAACTGCTGGAAATCCAGAAGTCGGCCGGCGATTCGCTGGAATTCATCGATAACCTGAAAGTCGACCTGTTCCCGCAGGAAGTGTTCGTCTTTACGCCCCAGGGCGGCATTATTAAACTACCGCGCGGCGCGACCATCATTGACTTTGCCTATGCCGTCCATACCGATATCGGCAATGCCTGCGTTTCCGCCCGCATCGACAAGCAACTGGTGCCGCTGCAATCGGCGCTCGAAAACGGCGTCACGGTGGAAGTCATTACCGCCTCCTGGGCCCGGCCCAACCCCCTTTGGCTCAACTATGTCATCACCGCCAAGGCTCGCTCCAGCATACGCACGTATCTGAAGCATTTTAAGCAGCAGGAAGCCATCAATCTCGGCCGCCGGCTGCTGGAAAAAGAGCTGCAAGCCATGCATCTGCATCTGGAAAACATCGACCAAACCCGCGTACAGGCGCTGCTTGAGGCGATGTCCATGCACAGTCTGGAAGAATTGCTCGAAGACATAGGCCTGGGCAACAAAATGCCGTTCCTGATCGCCAAGCGCCTCACGCAGGATGATGTGCATGCGGCTGTCAAACTCGACACCAGCGAGAGCGGCGTAAGGAATCCTCTGATCATCAAAGGCACGGAAGGCATGGTCATTACGCTGGCGAAATGCTGTCGGCCTATTCCGGGCGATTCGATCATCGGCTTTTTCAATCCCGGCCGCGGTATTGTTGTGCACCATCACGAATGCCGTAACCGCATCGAAGCCAGAAAAAAACAGGCCAGCTGGCTGGATGTCGAATGGAGCCCGGACGCCGTCGGCGAGTTTCCTGCGGAAATTCGCATAGAAATACTGAATCAGCGCGGCTCGCTGGCTACCATTGCCTCGACGATCTCGGAGCTGAACTCCAACATCGAGAATGTCTCCGTGGTCGATCAGGACGACCGCGTTTCCGTCGACCTGATCACGTTGACGGTCAAGGACCGCGTGCATCTGGCCCAGATCATGCGCAGGCTGAAGGAATTGTCGATTGTGCTGAAAATCAATCGGGTAAAGGCTTAGGGCCAGGGCTGAAACCAGGCGCTGTATCAAGTGCCGAAACTTCCAACGGTTCAGCATCCAATCCGGAATTCATCCTCACCTTTCCTCTATAAACATCACCCCAGCTTGTGGGGGCGTGTTCACTTGCCTTTTGATAACGGGCGCACAGCATTTTTAAGCAAACCCGACAGCCTGGCGCACAGGACCCGAGAAAATTTCCGCCAGATTCCTTATAATATGCACATGTACACACGATTTTCACCCGGCTATTTAACCATTCTGCTAACTGATACACAGGAACAACAATGACAAAAGAAATCATCCAGACCGATAAAGCGCCTCAGGCCATCGGAACCTATTCGCAAGCGGTCAA
>CAYPJI010000130.1:0-4261 GCA_964411045.1 uncultured Methylobacter sp.
CCGGGTCATTCATGATATCGTCGACCTTAGGCAAGTAGCCTCTGTCTCTGGATTCCTCCAGCGCATTCAGGCAAGCGGTTTCATCGCCACGGAAGGCATAAATACAGGCCTGGTTGTAGGAAGCCGATCCAGCCTGAATCGCATTGGCTTTTTCAAATTGTTCTTCAGCCATGTCATATAGATGATCTTCAGGCTTGGCGCCTTTAATTCGAGCCAGATCCATATAAGCCACGCCCCCGTCTATGGCCGCGCCCAGGTAATGAGGCTCAAGCGTCAGGCAAAAAGCGAATTTCGATATGGCTTCCTGGTAAAGAGCGGCGGCGGCTTCGCCAGCCTTCAGTTTCGCATGGTGCAATAAGGCAAACCCCCAGTTGTACAAGGCTTCGGCCAGCATAGGATGGTCGCTTACAACTTCGGCATAGCCCTGATAGACCCTTTTAAACAATTGGTCAGCCTTGCCGGCTTCACTTTTACGCGCCTCCGCTGTCTGTTTAATGGCTGAATTCAGCTTGGCTCTTTTTGCAAATGCTCCGAATAACGACATGCGCCTATCTCCTCATCTAGTGGGTTATAATTATGGTTGTTGATACAGCAACCTCGCATTCTAATGCCCGGATTCAATGTGTCAATAAACACATGATTGAAACACAACCAAGAGAGCGCTTTAATGAGTCACGCTGAAACCGATCTGGCCAGGGAGAAAGTCAATCTGGAAACTTCACAAATAGCCTGGAAAGAACTGCAACGCTTCTTTGCCAACGGCACGGCCGTCTATGTGGCGCCGGAACTGGATCTGGCTGAAGTGGCCTATCAGTTTTCAATGGATAACAAGGCCCAGGTCGAGCAATGGATGAAGAACCGCCAAGTGAGCCTGGTATCGGATCAACAGGCCCTCAGCTGGTTTGAAACGGACGCCCAGGTTTGGTGCGTAGTGGTCAAACCCTGGATACTGGTCCAGGACTAGCGCTTATCGCGCGGCCCTGGCCTTGCCTCTCGAACCTCTTCTAACTTTCTTGTCGGCACCGTTGCCGGGGCTAGCCCGGCGCCTGTCGCTGCTTTTCTTGTGCCGATAATCCTTTTTACCGGTCGTTTCATTCGGCGCATTCTTTTTGGGCATATCGACAACCTTTAACGACACCGGTTCATAGCCGGTGTCGGCAACGCGCGGGATCTGGCGTTTCAGCAGTTTTTCTATTTCCGCCAGCAGATAGGCTTCTTCGGGGCATACCAGCGACAACGCCTCGCCGCTTGAGCCGGCGCGGCCGGTACGTCCGATACGGTGCACATAATCTTCGGCCACCTGCGGCAAATCGAAATTAACCACATGCGGTAACTGGTCAATATCGAGGCCGCGCGCGGCGATGTCGGTTGCAACCAGTACGGCGATCTTGCCGGTTTTAAAATGCTCCAGCACCTTGTTGCGCGCGCCTTGCGTCTTATCGCCGTGCAGTGCTCCGGCGCGAATACCGTCCTTTTGCAGTTGCTTTTCCAGCCTGTCTGCGCCATGTTTGGTTCGCACAAAAACCAGAACCTGCTTCCAGTTGCCGCTGCCGATCAAATAGGACAGCAACTCCCGTTTGTACTCGCGATTGATGCCATAAACCTTCTCTGTAATAGAGTCCGCCGTGGCATTTTGCCTTGCGACTTCAACTTCGACCGGATCATTCAGCACCGACGTAGCCAACGCCTTTATCTCGTTCGAATACGTGGCTGAAAACAGGAGATTCTGGCGGTCAATAGGCACCCACGAGATGATCTTGCGGATATCGGGCATGAATCCCATGTCGAGCATGCGATCGGCCTCGTCGAGCACCAGCATTTCCACTTTCGACAAGTCGGCATTTTTCTGCTGTACATGATCGATCAAGCGGCCAGGCGTGGCGATGATGATATCGCACCCCCTACGTAAATTGCGCGTCTGCCAATTGATGTTGACGCCGCCGTAAATCGCTTCGGCGTGAAGCGGCAAGTATTTTCCGTAAGTTTTGACGCTCTCGTAGACCTGAACAGCCAGTTCGCGGGTCGGCGTCAGGATCAGCGCACGTACAGGGCGCGGTTTTTGCGGCTGCATTGAATGCGCCACTAAACGCTGCAGCAAAGGCAGTGTGAAACCCGCCGTTTTGCCGGTGCCTGTCTGAGCGCCAGCCAGCACATCGCGCCCTTCCAGAATCAAGGGAATAGCCTGCTGCTGAACAGGTGTAGGTGTGGTATAGCCTTGATCGGCGACGGCTTTAAGGAGTTCCTCGGTTAAACCGAGTTGTTCAAATGACATTAGATACCTCTGGTAGGAGAAAATGGTTTAGGTTCTGCCGACATTTCATAAAAATCCAACAAAATCTCTGCCCATCCTGAGCACAGATGAATAGAGGAACGAAACTAGCCGATAAAAACAATGAAATTTTTAACCAACAGTCGTTGGAACAAATTTGAATTTCAAACGATTTTTTACGCTGTTACGAATATGAAGTTTGGAAGTTTTTGCATACGGATTGCAATCAATGCCCGGATGTGCGGAAAGTCTCGATCGATAGCGCAATTGCCTATGTATATGCCTGTGTTGCCGGAGCGGTTGGCAGAGCATCTCGCTGAGCAATGCCTTACGGCACTTAAAAAACCAATTCTACTACTAAAGTTCATGTCAGCATAGAGCCGGGAGCACTGAGCGACCCGCTGAATCTTACTCCTGGCCAGTAGATTAGTCAGAGATTCAGGCGGGCCGATAATTTGTTAGCTTTGACGCTGGAGAGCTTTATTGAGTAATTACATTTATGGTAGTAATGCCTTGCCTTCAGGCAATCACTAAAAATGAATGAGCCTGTCAGAGCAAGGAACTGCAATTGCCATTAGCGGCTGACTTGCACGTTGGCAAATCCGTATGGCATGATAATTTTTACGCCAAATTTAACCTGACACACGCTTCTAGAAAACCAAAGACTGCCAGATCAGCCCGAACCTGCATATGAAAGCATTGTGACGCAGGACTCTACGACATCCTCACTCTTGCGGCTTTAATCAATGAGTGCTTGCCGAACTGACTTCCTGCATTAGAGAAGAATTGGCGTTTTTATTTAAATTCTCTATTTGAATCTGATGATGCCTGTTAAGGCTTTCCATTTGTATTTCATGTTGCCTTTTTACGTTTTCTATTTGGATCTGCTGTTGCTTCAGTATAGAAGATATCTGATTTCGCTGTTGAATAACCAGTTCTGCAATTTGTTTTTTTTGAACCTCAAGTAAGTCATCAAGCGCTTTTGTACTCAATTCATTGTTCATAAATATGTCCTTAAATTATATAGCTTCTCAAATAAATAACTTCTTTGTTGCAATTAAAACGCTGTTTTTTAATAGTCGCCTTATTAATAAGGCATCATTGAAATTTAAATTTCTAAAAATGTGTATAGCGAAAGAAAAACATTAACATTTTACAAACAGTATTTTTAAATTTAGATTGCATATAAAAAGTTATGTTTAAGCATATCTCGGATTATCCACTTTCTTGATCACTTGGCAGAGTATTGCGCTTAATCGTCATATCATAATTGAATAATAAATTAAGATACCACCCTTTCCATATTGATAGAAAAATGTGGATTTCTAAAATTCCATACAATTAAGCCCTGTATATACGCTCCGGCTCATTTCCTTTGTGAGTGGCTTTATGAAGTGAATACCGGACTTCATGCCCGAGTAATATCTCTCCCCAGCAATCGCTGTGATAGCTTAGCCGCCCGCTTGTTCATGCGAAAATCATTCTGCGTCATGCCGTTACCGTACACATCGATAAACTCTCTGGTTTCAGGCAGCCAAAGGTGTTGCCGAAAAAAACTTTCCTGATTAAAACCTATTTTTAAAGCGTTTTTCTGAGATGCCGAATTGTAGCTGTATACGAAGGTCACTAATTTATTAAGGCGAATTTTATTAAACGCAAAATCCATTACTAAAAGAGTAGCCTCTGCACCAATAGAGCCATTACGATCTGCTGGATCTGGAATGCCAATCAGAAACTCGGCTTTTCTATGATCCATCTGAATATCAACAAGATTAGCAATGCCTATAGAACGCTTGGCATGCGGATCAGATATTCTGGCAATAACCCAACTCATCGACTTTTTTCGGCAAGGATGAATCAACTCCTCTTCTCGAAGTTTTAAAGCCAAACTTTCCGGGTCTTTATTGCGAGGAATAAAACAGTTGTATAGCGCCATAAACTCAGGATTTTGAGAACAGCGCCACAGATATGCAGCATCATCTTCACAAAAAC
>CAYPJI010000130.1:4271-6174 GCA_964411045.1 uncultured Methylobacter sp.
CAGAGGAAATTGTCAAGTTCCTCATTAGTTGCTTGTTTCACAAATAAGATGTCCTTATCAGATAACATAGGAATAGAGAAACGCTCGATATATTTTTTCTGGTAGCAATAATAACCCCCTTCAATTGAGTAGCTTGTATTGCTGACATAATATGCCATTATCCGAGAATTGAGTATACGTGCCAATACCTGCAAGTCAATTCTTTCATTTTCGAATACAGCATATCCATTACAGATATGCAGCATCATCTTCACAAAAACGCCTTAGACAGACCCTTTTCCCATAGAGTGATTCAAGCCATATCGGGTCAACTTCAGCGAGATTGGAAGCCGCTTTATCAAAATCAGGCCGTAGCTCTAACGCCTTACGAAAGCATTTTTGTGCCTCAGTGGCGTTATATTGTTCTTTCAGAGCCTGCCCTAAGTTGTTATAAGCGTCTGGACTACCTGGCTGCAAATCAATCACTTTACGATAACAGTCAATGGCATCACTTATCTTACCCACCCTGTACATAGCATTGCCTAGAGTGTTGTACACTTCCGAGCGGGTACTATCCAGCGATAAAGCATATTTGCAATACTTTATCGCATCATCGATACGCTCCTGCTCCAATAATGCATTACCATAATTTCCATAAAAGTCAGCCCGCTTAGGAGCACTGGTTATCGCTTTAATGAAATATTCATTAGCTGTTTCGTAGCGCCGTGTTCGCGCATAAATAATAGCGAGTAAATGCAAGGCATCCGGCTGATTCGGATAACTTGCATTTACTCGCTGACATAATGTTTCCGCTTTTTCAAATTGTCCTGCTTGCAGATAACCGACAATCTTTCTCAAGGCATCTGACAACGCAACCGTTGAAACAATCGCTGCCACCACTATCACTCCTTTTCATTGAGGCGACTGAAAAATACCCACCAGGATTTTGCCTCCTGGTGGGTATTTCTTATCATACAAGTTTAAAAAATATCATTCTCGTTGCGCCCAGCCTTAAACTAAGGCTCAATTCGATAATGATAAATTTAAACCTTGCTATACTGAATATAAAACACCGGCTTGGTTACCAGCTATATCGGTTACTCCTACAAGCGAGATAGGGTTTTCAGGAACTGCATCATTCTCAATGGAGAAAGTCACATCATCAGTATCTCTGTACACATCCAATGCATCGTCATTACCCGATGCGCTTCCGTGATTAACTCTTGCCACCGGATGGGCTGCTGCTGGAGCGTCTGCAGCAGCATCACTGCTGGCTGGAGCTGTCACCCTAATATCCCTGCTGGCTGGAGTTGGAACGCTAATATGGCTGCTGGCCGGGGTAGTTACAGCAATATCATTGTCGGCTGGAGTAGTTACGGTAATATCTCGACCGACAGGGGTAGTTACAGTGATACCGCTGTTATCCGGAGCTACAGGCGCACTGTCTAACGGAACGCTGGTCTGCGGTACTGGCTCTGTCGTACCAAGTGCTGTCACAAAGTTCAGCGTAGTTTCATCGCTCACGCCTGCAAAGGCATTGCCTACCAGATCCGTAACCACGCCCGCGTCCAGCTGGACGAAATAATTGCTGTCCGCCAGCAGATCTTCCGCCGGATTGATGGTGACGGTATTGGTCGTGCCGTTCTTACCGAAGCCAAAACTCACCTGGCTGCCGTCGTTGATGTCGATAGTACGCACATCGCCCAGGCCGTCACTGATGACAATATTGCCGCTGCCGGCCTGGATGCTTTCGTCAAAGGTCAGAGTAATATCGCTATTGACCGCCACATCAAGCGCATCGTCCTGCGGTGTGGTGAACTGCAGTGCCGGCGCAACCGTATCAGGCGACGCTGTCACAAAGTTCAGCGCAGTTTCATCGCTCACGCCTGCAAAGGCATTGCCTACCAGATCCGTAACCACGCCC
>CAYPJI010000131.1:0-6173 GCA_964411045.1 uncultured Methylobacter sp.
TCTGGTCGAAGTTGGCAACCTGCCGGTGCTCGGCCTGCGCATTGGGCGCACTTTCGCGCATCAGCCAAATCGTTTTGAAACCGGCCGCGCGCGCGGCATCGAGCTCTTCCTTGATGTCGGACAGAAACAAAATAGTGTCAGCCGGCAAGCCTAAGTGCACGGCAATCTTTTCGTAAGATGCCTGTTCGCGCTTGACGCCGATATGCGTATCGAAATAGCCGGAGAATAGCGGCGTCATATCGCCGAAGCTGCTATACCCGAACAGCAGCTTCTGCGCATAGACCGAACCTGATGAATAAACATATAAGGCGATACCTTCAGCGTGCCATTTCGTCAGGTTTTGAACTGCATCGCTGTAGACATGGCCGGTAAAATCGCCCTGCCGGTAGCCCGCCTCCCAGATCAAGCCCTGCAGCGATTTCAACGGCGTGATTTTCCTGTCCTCGTCTATCCATTGGATGAACTGCCTGATCAGCTGCTCGGTATCGAGGTCGGCGCCGACCTCGGCGCGTGCATCATCCAGCAGCGCCTTAACATCGGCCTCATCGGCATGGCTGCGCACAAACTCGGCCAGATGGGCGCGCGCATACGGAAACAGCACGTCCTTGACGAAGGACAGCGATGAGGTCGTACCCTCGATATCGGTAACAATGGCTTTAATCATAGCACCGCCACATACTGGTCGTAGGTTGGAAAGTTTTTAGCGATATCGCTGCCGGTAAATTCGGCTACCCAGCCTTCCTGCGTCGTGAACAGACGGATGCATTTGAAATTCGGATTTTCGCCCATGTCGAACCAATGCGTGGTATTGGCCGGCACGCTGATCAAATCGCCCTGCTCGCACAGGACGGCATAGACTTTATCGCCGACATGCAGATAAAAAAGCCCGCTGCCTTCAATAAAGAAGCGCACTTCGAAATCGCTGTGCGTGTGTTCGGCAAGGAACTTTTGCCGAAGTATGCCTTTTTCGGGATAATCCGGCCTTAAGCTGATCACATCGACGGACTGGAAACCGTATTGCTGCTTCAGGCGCGCGATCGAATCCTCATAGGCGGAGATTATCGCTTCGTTGCTGGCATCGACCGGCAGCGCGCCGTTGGCGCTCCAGCGCTCGAACTGAACACCTATGGCATCGAGCTGGTCTTTGATGTCGGTAAAATCGGTATAGAGCCAGCCTTGCTCAGGGGCATTGTCGGCATAGATAGTTAATGCGCTCATGGTTTTCTAACTCCTTGCATGCGTAGTTCACACTCAAATAAAAATTCCAGGGCTTCCAGATGGCGCAGCGCCTCGGCGACGCTGCCGCCCCAGGTATAAAAGCCATGCCCGGCGATGACATAGGCCTGGATGGCGCCGTGCCTATCGAGATACTGCTCCACCTTGCCGGCCAGGCGCGCGATATCCTGATCGTTAGCGAACACCGGGATCACAATCCGGCTCTCATGCGTATCGATGCCGCTGAAAGCTTTCAGCAGCTCATAATCTTCCAGCACGATTTCCTGGCCGAAAATGCGCGATGCCAGTGTTGCGTTGACCGAATGCGGATGCAGCACGGCCCGGACTTCGGGGAAGCGCCGATAGATGGAGGTGTGCAGCAGGGTTTCGGCCGACGGTTTCTTGCCGTCCAGCGCCTGGCCTTCGGCATCGACCAGCATGATATCATCGAGCTGCAAATGGCCTTTGTGCTTGCCGGAGACAGTCACGGCTATTGTGCCGTCGGACAGGCACGCGGAAAAGTTGCCGCTGGTGGCCGGCACCCAGCCCTTATTGTCGATAAAGCGCCCGGCATCAACCAGCTCGTTGGCTCTGGCGAAAAATTCTTCGGTATAAGTCATGTCGGTCATTTAAAGACAGGATAATGAAAACGGAAAGTTCGGATTTTAACATTTTTGCGCGGCAATAATCTTATAGATACAAATTCATCAAGCGAGTGCCGCCCTGCCCGTTTGTGAAGCATGTGCAGGCTGGGTTGGCAAACCCAGCCTACCATCCTTATAGATACAAATTCCCAGGGATGGATTATATTGATCGGGCCATTCCTTCCCAGCGCGAGGACAGTCAAATGAAAAAAATAACCGTAGACCATGCCATAGTAGAACTGGACGGCGATGAAATGACGCGCATCATCTGGCATTTCATCAAAGAGCAGCTGATTTTGCCTTATCTGGAGGTGCCGATCGAGTATTACGATCTTGGCATCGAGAATCGCGACAAGACCGATGACCAGGTCACGATCGATGCCGCGCAGGCGATCAAAAAGCACGGCGTCGGCGTCAAGTGCGCGACTATCACGCCCGACGAGGCGCGCGTCAAGGAATTCAGCCTCAAGAAAATGTACAAGTCGCCGAACGGCACGATCCGCAACATCCTGGACGGGACCGTTTTCCGCGAGCCGATCATCTGCAAAAACGTGCCTCGCCTGGTGCCGAACTGGACGCAGCCCATCTGCATCGGCCGTCATGCTTTCGGCGACCAGTACCGCGCCACCGATTTCGTCACGCACGGCCCCGGCAAACTGACCGTCACCTTTACGCCCGATGACGGCAGCGCCGGACAGACGCATGACGTTTACCATTTTGAGGGCGACGGCGTGGCGCTGGCCATGTTCAACACCGACGAGTCGATTGCCGGCTTCGCGCGCAGCTGCTTCAACGTCGCGCTCGACCGCGGCTGGCCGCTGTACCTGTCGACCAAAAACACGATACTGAAAAAATACGACGGCCGCTTCAAGGATATTTTCGAGGCCATCTACAAGGCCGAATACCAGGACCGCTTCGCCGAGCAAGGCATCACCTACGAACATAAGCTGATCGACGATATGGTCGCCTCGGCTTTGAAATGGAGCGGCGCTTTCGTCTGGGCCTGCAAGAATTATGACGGCGACGTGCAGTCCGACACCGTAGCCCAGGGCTTCGGCTCGCTGGGCCTGATGACCTCGACGCTGGTCACGCCGGACGGCAAAACCATGGAAGCCGAGGCCGCGCACGGCACCGTCACGCGCCACTACCGCCTGCACCAGCAAGGCCTGCCGACCTCGACCAACCCCATCGCGTCGATTTACGCCTGGACGCGCGGCCTGGCGTTCCGGGGCAAGCTCGACGGCAACCAGCCTCTGATCGATTTTTGCCTGACGCTGGAAAAGGTCTGCGTCGAGACGGTCGAGTCGGGACAGATGACCAAAGACCTGGCGCTGTGCATTCATGGCGATCAGCTTAATGAATCGCATTACCTGAGCACCGAGGCTTTTCTCGACACCTTGCGGCGCAATCTGGAGAGCAGCCTGGCGCAATGAATACAGCTATACTCTTGTGGGGGCGACTTCAGTCGCCCATGGGCGGATAAATCCGCTCCTACATTTTTACTGCGCATTATTTGGTTAATGAATAAAAAAACCCTCATTTTCATCCTGATTGCCATCGCCATTGGCGGTGCATATTTTGCCTTGCGGAAGACCGAGCCCGTCACCGTCAAAACGGCGATCGTCGAGCCAGGCGAAGTCAGCGCCACGGTCTCCAATACGCGCGTCGGTACGATCAAGGCCTGCCGGCGCGCCTATCTGGCGCCTGCGACCGGCGGCCAGGTTGCGGAACTGCATGTCAAGGAAGGCAATAAAGTCAAGCAAGGCCAATTGCTGATGGAAGTCTGGAACAAGGATCTGAAAGAGCAAGTGAAATTGCAGGAGGCCCAGATCAAGGAGAACCAGGCGACGGCCAAGCAGGCCTGCCTGATGGCAGCCAGCGCCCAGCGCGAGGCCGATCGTTTGATCCGTCTGCAGCAAAAAAATCAGTTTGTGTCCGAAGAGCAGGTCGACATCAAGTCTACTGAAGCCAAAGCCAAGCGCTCCGCCTGTGCCGCTGCCCATGATGCCGTCACCGTCAGCCGGGCCAATCTCGATCTCACGCGCGCCCTGATCGACCGCACGCTGGTGCTGGCGCCTTTTGACGGCACCGTCGCCGAAATCAATGTCGAGCTGGGCGAGTACGTCACGCCTTCGCCGCCCGGCATTCCCACCCTGCCGGCCATCGACCTGCTCGACATCAGCTGTCTTTATGTCTCGGCGCCGATCGATGAAGTCGATGCGCCGAAAATCAAAACCGGCATGAAAGCCTGCGTATCGCTCGATGCCTTCGGCAGCGAGAAACGCTGCTCGGGCACCGTCAGCCGCATCGCGCCGTATGTACAGGAGAAGGAAAAGCAAGCGCGCACGGTCGAAGTCGAAGTGAAGCTGACCGACCCGAAGGACCTTAACGATCTGCTGCCCGGCTACAGCGCCGACATCGAGGTGCTGCTGTCCGACAAGCGTCAGGCGCTCAGGATTCCGGCTGAAGCGGTACTGGACGGAAACCGCGTCCTGGTCGTAAGGGATGACGGCGTCCTCGAAGAGCGGATCTTCGAGCCCGGGCTGTCCAACTGGAATTATGTCGAAGTGCTGTCGGGTCTCAAGGCCGGAGACAAAGTCGTGCTGTCGGTAGGCCAGGAGGGCGTCAAGGCCGGCGCACATGTGCGCGAACAGTCATGATCGAGCTGGAAAGCATCCACCGCTACTTCCAGGTCGGCGAGCAGACCGTCCACGCCCTCAATGACATCAACCTCACCATCGACAAGGGCGAATACGTGTCGGTCATGGGCCCGTCGGGCTCCGGCAAGTCGACGCTGTTGAACGTCATCGCGCTGCTCGATCAACCGTCATCGGGCCACTATCGCCTGAATGATCGTGACGTGACCCAGCTCAGTGATGATGAGCTGGCTAAGGTCCGGCGCGAAAACATCGGCTTCGTGTTTCAGTTCTTTCACCTGATTCCGCGCCTGACAGCCGCTGAAAATGTTGAAATGCCGATGATCCTGGCCGGCATCGCGGCCAAGGAGCGCAAACAGCGCGTGGCCGAGGCGCTGTCGGACGTCAATCTTCAGAACCGGGCCGGCCACCGGCCGGATCAGCTTTCGGGCGGGCAGCTCCAGCGCATCGCCATCGCCCGCGCCATGATCATGCGCCCTGAAATCCTGCTGGCGGACGAGCCTACCGGCAACCTCGACAGCAAATCCGGCAGTGAAATCATCGATTTGCTGGAAAGCCTGAACCGGCAAGGCGTGACGCTGATGATCATCACGCATGACCAGCATATAGGCGACAGGGCGCGTCAGAAGATTCGCATTGTCGATGGACAGATCAGGCCATGATTTAAACTGTGCAAATCGGGTTAGAGCTTTAGCGAAAACCTGGCATAAGTGACTGATGTTACGCACGAATCGATCTATGTACTGTTTTAGCGTTACTGCGATGCATTGTAGATAGTACGAATGAATTCGCACTATCTGTATCTTGGCTTTTCCAGGTCGAATGAATTCGACCCTACAACTGCGCAGCATTAGTTATATAGCCGCTTAACGCATTGAGTCATATGCCATACCGAGTGCGCCATATAACACAGTTTTATTGATTAAATTCGGAATCGGCAACAAAAAATCAACCAATTCAAATGGCTATGTATTGGCATATTAATTGCTTTGCTTATCAGTGACTGTATTTGGAAGCAGCAGGCCGGCAATTGCCCGATCTCGGACTAACTGCGGCGCCTGCCAACGACAACAACAATCCGGCTTTGGCCGACTTTCCATCTGTCACGAGAGTATTTATGCAGCGCTACTATTATTTTTTCGCTTATTTACTGAGCCTGATCGTGGCGTTAAGCATCCATGATGCGCATACCGCTCCAGAAGATATCGCATCGGAGACCTTCGGCTTCACCGAGCAGACCGGCGTCAAAACGCCGGCATCGGACAGCAACAGCGGCGGCGTTGATGGGATCGACTACCGGATCGCCGGCCTGAAGCCCAACAATTAAATGCTGTCCGGGCTTATCCGCCAACCGCATGCTTGCGCTTTCGCCCGGAATTTATTTGGCGAACCCAAGTGGAAAATTAGAACTTCCAGAACAATGTTCCAGGCTTCCAACGCAAAATCCACCACGATCACCACACACTCGTTCAGCGTGGCGCGTTAGGCAAGCTCCAGACGCCAGGATGCGTCTTCCTTCCTTCTTACCGGAATACGTTAAGGATAACGTGTTCCGGTTTTCCAAAAGCCTCAAAAAATTTCTGTATAAGTTCTGAAAAGGCTGTCAGTGCAAATGAGCTAACTGATAATTTGCACATTCTTCAATGCACTGCAAGGT